>JARYLV010000044.1 GCA_029907465.1 Methanomassiliicoccales archaeon | reverse complement strand
TATCACTCATGGTTATGATAACCTCAGGAAAGAGATTGAGGCTACAATCAATCTATTACCGAATAATACTACTGATGATCTAAAATCCGAATCCAATTTGCCTGCATGATATTGAGCCTTTTTTTCAAAAAAAGAAAGAAGGAAAAAGGGGGATACAGTAGGTAAGAAAATCAGTGTGGATCGTTTCTCGGAATGCCTAATGTCTGAACATTTATTAGGGGTTCCCAGCTGTGGGGATCATTACGCGGGATCGCATATGTATATACTCCTGAGATAGCCCCCGATCCATTCGAACCATTAACCCAACTGTGTGGGTCATTTCTAGGAATCCCAAGATTACTTCCGGACAAAATCTTGTGAGGATCATTCCCTGGAATGCCCAGCGGTAAAAGGGTCGAAAGCACCAATCCAAATGCGGCTAGAAAAAGGGTGGCGGTGGCGACGATCGCGACAATTCTCTTTTTCATTTTCAATACCTCCGAATTTTTGTTTAACAGTTTTTGCAAAAAAATATAAAAAGGGTGCTTGAGCA
>JARYLV010000043.1 GCA_029907465.1 Methanomassiliicoccales archaeon | reverse complement strand
GTAGTTCTTTATAATCTTTTTAGCAATTTCAATTTGACTCGGTGTCAAAAGGACGAGTTTCTTTTCGAAGGGATATGTTTGCGCGGCTTCCATTATTTCATCATGATCTTCTTTTTTTGCATTTATAACTAATTTGACTGACCATCAATGCACTTCAATAAGTCTGTATATCCTTGATTCTAGACTCTGTGATTTTTTTTCGTTAAGATGAGCTTTATGAATGGCTCCTCTTGAAAGTGGATATGGAAAGAGGAAAATGCAGCCCGATCAAACTAAACGAGTCAAAAAAAAGATAACTCGGATGGAAGGTGGGCTCACCCGGATTCGAACCGGGGAACTTCGCCGTTCTGACCTCCAAAAGAGGATGTCAAGGCGACGTCATAACCACTAGACCATGAGCCCATTTTGGCCTTCGAAAATACGCTTTCCTGTCTATATTCCTTTCGCTGTGGCAATGCTGAATCTTCTAAATCAGATCGATATAAATCGGCTCTCAAATTGCAACTTGAAATTAGCATGATTCTTTCAATTCACCAGAGAATGAAAGCCTCGAGCGAAACTCGAGCGAGATCGCTCGGTATGAGAAACGGAATTTTCGCTTTATCCGTAAGCTATTAATTCGCTAAGACATTTCGGTTGCCCGATCAAAATGCCAGAGATTTTACTCTTCACTAAACCGGGTTGCCAGAAATGTGAATTCGTGAAGGAAAGG
>JARYLV010000042.1 GCA_029907465.1 Methanomassiliicoccales archaeon | reverse complement strand
ATCACACCAGATGCTGCGAACGCTGTGCAAGCGATCAGAAAAAAAGGAATAATGGTTTACAATCAACAGGTTTTCACCTTCGAGAACTGTAGGCGGTTTGAGACGGTGGCACTTAGAATCCTGCTCAAGAGAATTGGCGTCGATCCCTACTACACCTTCAACACGAAAGGTAAAGAAGAGACTCGCTGGTTCAGAGTTCCAATTGCGCGTATTCTGCAGGAAGCAAAAGAGGAAGCGCGTCTTATCCCAGGACTCTCAAGAACGGATGAACCGGTCTTCAATATCCCCGCACTAGGGAAGAATCATCTCAGGGCATGGCAGCACCATGATCTGATCATGATCACTTCAGAGGGAGAAAGGGTTTATGAATTCCATCCCTGGGAGAAGAACATCGCTCTCGCACCCACCTATATTTACAGGGATGTTCCGATTGCGGAATTCCTCGATCGCCTGGCGTCGAGAGGAGAGAACATTGAGGATTATGAAAGCATCTGGTATTATTTCTGACTAAAATCAGCCTCTCACACCACACCAAGTCTTTCACTTGGGTGATATACTCGGTATGAATGCGAGACGACTATAACCATCCTCTCTGGGGATGCCATCGATAAACCTAGTAATTCCATTTTGATTTAATTAAAGCTATCATTGTCAGTGATCAATAAATGGTCCATAACATCCTTTCGAGATATCATACCGACGAGTTTACCTTCATTGTCAACAACTGGTAGACTTCTCAATTTGAATTCAACCATGTACTCAATGGCCTTTTTCAAATCATCATCAACGTTGATCGAAATGACGGCCCTTCTCATGATCTCGCCGACATTTTCAGCGAATAATTTGAGAAGATCGGTTTTCGAAACGCTTTTTCCAGGTGAAAAAGTTTTTAACAAATCCAGTTTTGTAACAATGCCGACGAGATAGCCATCGCGCACAACGGGGAAACCATTATAGTCATACTTGTCGAAAAGCGCCTTGAGATCCTTGAGCATTATATCTTCATGAATCGCGATGACAT
>JARYLV010000041.1 GCA_029907465.1 Methanomassiliicoccales archaeon | reverse complement strand
GTACAAGAATTCGCTCTCCACTTAGCATTAACTGTCGTTCTCTAGGCCTCTGGAGGCGCCACCAGGGATAAGAACCATGGTTGCACTCGGCTCTACTTGTTAGTTCCTTCCTGAATCGAGAAAGATACGATTGAATCGCGGGCTTCGTCTCAATTTCCGAACTGTCATCCGTATATATAACAAAATTTTCTGCTTCTGAGGGCTTCGATTTAGAAGGAGTTGATGCGGTTTTAAATTCCCACGTTAATATTTTCAATCGCCATAGCTGTTTTTCTTCATGATTTTCCTCCAAATTGGATTTTTGGACTGCAATTCCCCTTATTCATCTCTATCTCTTGCTTTACTCTTGATAGCTTCCGCTAGGTCAGGTTTTTATTTGCAAGATATTTTAATTGTGTTATGTTATAAACGAACGCATTCATCATGAACTTTATCCCTGCCCTAGCTACGGTCGTGACTAAAACATGGCCAGCATTATGACCGCGCTTCATAACAGCAAAGCATCTTTCGATATGCGATCGCTTCTTGCTGATTCTGCTATTGCGGAGATGATCTCTGATTCCCAACTTGTGACCTCTTGTAGCTTTTTTCATGGCTGCATCGTAACCTCGTGTTTTGGCGCCGTCATATCCCTTGTCGGCATAACGCGGTACTCCTTCGATTCCAAGGTCAACCTGACTATCGTGCACGGAAGCAGTCGTTGTTTCGACGTTCCTGATAAGGTGGTACTCGGTATCGATTGATGCATGACCTTTGTAGCCAAAGAAGGTTTTGGAACCTTTCTTCGCCCACGTTCCTTCATTTGTTGGCCCTTCACGGGATCTCTTCGGTTTTGCCTTATCTTCGATGATGCTATTTGAAATATCTAGAAGACCTTTATCAAACTCTTGAACCGGGACTGCTTCGGTCTCTCCTGAAGCTTGATCTCCTTTTTTGTCTTCGCTACCATCATCGTCCTTTTTCCTTTTTCGACCTGGATCGGCTGTAATGAAGGTTGCATCCTGAATTGTGCCCTGGATTACTTTGAAACCCTTTTCATCCATCTGCCTCTGAAGCTCCTTCCACAGATCTCCATATTTGCCGCTCTTGATCAGACGCTCGCGAAATAGCCAGACTGTGCTGAAATCCGGAACCACTTCCGTAGTGCCAAGAAAGATCCGGAAAGAGAATCTGTCTGCCACTTGTCGCTCTAGTTCGGGATCTGAAAACCCATACCAATGCTGAAGTACGAGCAGCTTCACCATAATTACAAGATCGATATTGGGACGTCCTCCGCGGCTAGTTTTGTTTTTATACATATGCGGCTCTAAAGATCTAAACCGCTTCCAGTCGATCTGCGATCCGATTTCCGATAAAGGATCACCGAGTTCTTTAACCCGTTCGTACTCCACTCTTATCGCATGATCAATCAAAGTCCTCATGAAACTATATTATAGTATTAATAGTATATATAGTTAACGATAGAAAGGTTTTTCGAAATCCTCTATTATGTCTTCCTCAGATGCAAGAATTGCATACGGCTGGATGGAAGAGGGCGATGCACTTTTCGAGAAGAACGATCTTGAGGGTGCCATCGAGTACTACAATAAAGCATTCAAACTATTTCCACGAGATCCCAATCTCCTGAACCGTCGTGGTCTGGCATTTGCGAAGCTAGGCCGATATGAAGAAGCCATAAAGTCCTATGATGCAGCCATCGAGCATTATCCCAGGGATGTAACGCTTTGGGGCAACAGAGGC
>JARYLV010000040.1 GCA_029907465.1 Methanomassiliicoccales archaeon | reverse complement strand
TTCTGGCATCGTAGGTCATATCGGCAGAGTATGCCTGATTGGCGGATTGGATGACGACTAGATTGCGACCACTGTAATCCTGGCCCGTATCTGCCACTTTAGTGGTGATACCAGTTATCGGGTCGATGTCAATTATCTCTCCGGTCTGAAGAGCTGTCAGAGCCGCAATTGGCAATCCCAGCCCCCCAGGTTCGCCTATGCCACTGGCAAGGGTCTCCTGCCCATACTGCAAAGGAAATCCCGGTACGTAAAAGGATACGCTCTGGGTGTAAGTGTAATATTTTTTGGCTCCTCGCTGTTTTATGTGGGTAGATTGAACTTTAGTTTCCCTAATCTAAGATATATAGTTATGATAAAATTCTTTGTCGTTCTGAATCCTCTTGCGTCGTCTTTTGCTGATTGGATGAGGCTATTTATTCCCTCTAAGATTCCATTATCTATTCTGGTGTTTATATAGTTCAGAACTCCTTTCCAGTGCCCCTTGATCGCTTTTGCGGTATCAATAACAGGGTTTAACCTGCTGTGTGTCGCCCAGAAGTACCATCGTTTCAGATAATCTTCAGCCAATAGCGGGTCTTTGAAGTTCCAGAAATCTCGTAAGCTCAATTTGATGTTGTAAGCTCTCATTGTTTTTAACCTCATATCTCTTAGAGACCCCAATTCGTATCTCTGTTTTTTCGTAAGTTTCTCAGGATTTTTCAACCATATGTATCTTGTATGCTTCAAGTTGCTGTTATGGGATTGCTCTTCACGTCTCACTTGATCCACTGCTTGGTTCATCAGCTTCATAACATGGAACTTATCGAATGTTATTGAAGTCTCTGGGAAGTTTCGAGTGACTCCAGATATGAATGCGGGAGACATGTCACAGCAAAAATTGCGTAAATTTATACAAGATCCATTATGATCCTCAAGGTCGTATTTAAACGATTCTATTGCCGAAGCATCTTTTCCTTCGCATACATATAAAACCTTAGATTTATCCAAATCTACGAAAACGGATACGTATTTGTGACCTTTTGCTCTTGATGTCTCATCAACACCTACTGATTCAACCTCTGAAAAATCCTCATCCGATCTTGCTTTTAGTACGTAGTGCTCTAGGACTCGCCATATCCGAGTATCGTATTCTCCGATCAAGTTCGCAACAGAATTAACGGGCATGTGCTGAGCCATTAAAACTATCAAGGAATCCATGAGGAGGGAAAAACCGCTACCTTTTCTTGCCCACGGCACCTTAACAAGTTTGACTCCACAGATATCACATTTCGTTCTGGGAACGCGACAGTGAAGGTAGGTCTTAAACTGGAAAAAATTCAGATGTCTCCAAGTCCTATCGATTGTATCATGAACACCGCATTCAGAGTTGCCGCAATCAGGACATGGAAATTTACCACCACGTTCGAAATCTATGTAAATGTCGAGTCGCTTCCCTTCCAAATCGAAATCGATTGAATTGATACACCAGGGTGGCTGTAAGTTCAGGGCAAGCTTGAAGAGATCTTCTTGCGAGATTGACATGCTTTTAATTTGATGATATCATATGATTAGTGGTTATCCATTACCCACAGGAAATAGCGAAGAGCCTGTAAAAGATTATGTTATTGAAAATGCAATGGGATTCTGTTATTCGTCTTTTGAATATGGATTTGTACACTATTGCGGGATTTATTTCACTCGGATTAGTGATTGGTTTACAAAAGATCCTCATTCAAAAGCAGATTTATGTAAAGAAGCAAGAGATTTGATGCTTAATGAAAACACAAATGAAGACATTGATTCAAGATGCCGAGACTTTAGGAATCGCAATAATTGTTGATTTATTCAGTCTTAGATCAT
>JARYLV010000039.1 GCA_029907465.1 Methanomassiliicoccales archaeon | reverse complement strand
GGGTTTCACGAAAAGATCAATACCGGCGGTCCTTAGTGGTTCCAGAAGGTATTCTTCGCTCTCGGAAATTGTCGTCACCGCGGCAATCCTTTTTTCCAAACAGGAGGCTGCTATCGCAGCAAACAGTACCGGACTGCCCAATTCAACGAAAGGGGATCCCTCGAAAGGAACAATTCTACCCATACCCATCTGACCGATAAATACAATATCGTAGCGCACCATCTTCAGCCTGGCGTCCTTTTTCTACCAGTCGTTAGTACTTGTTGTTGTATATTTACCGATTGCGAAATTGATGTCAAGCTGTTTTCGGTGTCATTTTTTAAGAAAATCGTTCGGACATTTTTGCCTTCTCGCAGCTGCATATTACAACAAAGATTGGTGCGATGCTCTTTAACAGGAAGAAATGTTCAGATTGCGAATGCTGTTCGCTGTACCTTCAATGCTTCCGAATAGTATAGGCCAATGGAGCCCTTTGCGGTTGTCACATTCCCAAGGCACTTGAGCGTGGTTGCCATATCCGGTTTGAATTTCTCTGGTAAACCCATATTCCATCAACTTACCTGTCCATTCTGCGCGTTGTGAGAATTTTCATATTCACACAAGACCACTGGTTTTGACGAGGGTCATGGCCTGGAGCTCTGTTTCGAGGAGGTCATCGAGGGACTCGCCGGACAAATCGACGGGCACGGGCTTAGCGTTCCAGATCCTTTCGCAGTATTCCCGGATTGACCGGTCAGAGGAGAATTTTCCGATACGGGCCACATTGAGTACAGACATGCGGGTCCATGCTGCGCTATTGCGGTATGCATCCGATACCTTGTCCTGACAATCCACATAGGCCCTGTAGTCAGCGAGAAGCATGAAGTCATCGTGGTCGAGCAGTGAGTTGACAAGCGGGAGAAAGAGGTTCCGATCACCTCTGGAGAAAAGCCCTGAACTTATAATATCGATTGTTTCACGGAGATCATGGTCCGACTCATAGAAATCCCGTGGCCGGTATCCGCTTGACTTCAGCTTTTGAACCTCATCTGTTGTGAGGCCAAAAAGAAAGAAATTCTCCGGCCCTACTTCTTCACGGATCTCCACGTTTGCCCCGTCGAGAGTGCCAATGGTGACTGCGCCGTTCATGGCGAATTTCATGTTACCTGTTCCAGAGGCCTCCTTTCCAGCGGTTGAAATCTGTTCAGAAAGATCTGCGGCTGGATACATGAGCTGACCGTTTTTCACATTAAAATCGGGGAAGAAGACAACTTTTAGCCTGTCCCTCACATCCGGATCGTTGTTCACCACATCGGCGACCGAATTGATAAGCTTAATGATGAGCTTTGCCATGTAGTAACCGGGGGCGGCCTTGCCGCCAAAAATAACAGTCCGGGGCAGGATATCAGCGGATGGGTTCATCTTGATCCGTTGATAGAGGGTTATGATGTGCATAATGTTCAGGTGCTGACGCTTGTATTCATGGATTCTCTTCACCTGAACGTCAAAAAGTGACTCGGGATCAACAGAGATGCCGGTGCGCACCTTCATTGCGAGGGCAAGCCGTTCCTTGCATTTTCGCTTAATGACCCTCCAATCCTCCAGGAAGCTTTTGTCATCAACGAACTTCTCGAGTTCTTTTAACAGGTAAAGGTTTGTGATCCACCCGTCGCCAATCTTACCGGAAATGAGTCCTGTTATGTCGGGATTTGAGAGGACCATCCAGCGCCTGGGCGTCACGCCGTTTGTGACATTGGTGAACTTTTCTGGCCACAGTTCAAAGAAGTCATGCATGACAAGGCTTCTGACGAGTTCGCTGTGAAGCTCGGCAACGCCATTGACCGCGTGGCTCCCAACACAGGCAAGGTGGGCCATGCGCACGTGGCGCCCACCTGTCTCGTCTATGATAGACATGCGCCGCACGCGATCTTCATCTGCCGGGTAACGAAGCCGCACCTCATCGAGGAAGCGCCGATTGATTTCATAGATTATCTCCAGGTGCCTTGGCAGCATGGTTTCAAAAAGAGACACAGG
>JARYLV010000038.1 GCA_029907465.1 Methanomassiliicoccales archaeon | reverse complement strand
TACCGGCTGCCGAGTCTTCCAGCCTTCCTGCGCCACCCTGCACGGGCAGTAGCCGGTCTAGTTCTGATGCCCCAGATCCCCCTCCCGTAATCCTCGCAGCCGTGGAGGTGTAGAATCGTTTAAATATGGAAGACTCGAAATCATCAAGCCCACATCCCGCAGGTAGCCTTTCGACCTGAAACATTTTTATCCTGACATGTTTTTCTAATCCCGAAAGGGAAAAGAAGGGGCATGGAATGAAGCTTTCGACATTATCGCTTGATCACTTAGGGTTAGTTGCTGGCGTCTTCGATGAATTGGGCATTTCAAAGATCATCGATGAGGCAATGCCTAAAACTCGCGACTGCAAACTTCAGCATTCTGCAATAATCAAGGGTTTGATTATCAATGGCTTAGGATTCACAGAGCGCAGGCTGTACATATTTCCCACCTATTTTAAAGATCTGGCATTGGAAAAGCTCTTTGGCCCGGGCATCGTCCCCGAAGACTTCAACGAAGACTCTGTTGGTAGAACCCTTGATCGAATCAACCGATTTGGCTCGACAAAGCTCTTCAACCTGATAGCCATGAATTGCATGCAGCGGTTAGCTTTCGGCACCCATCTCCTTCATGTCGATACTACAAGCTTCAGTGTTCATGGTCAGTATGAAGGAGATGATTGCCAACATGCTATCGAAATAATCCTTGGTCATCCCAAAGATGGTCGCTGGGACCTGAAGCAATTCGTTCTAAGCATGGTGACCAATCAGTGTGGCATCCCTCTTTTCGTGCAAGCGCATTCAGGAAACAAATCTGACAAGAAGACTATCATCGAAACCATTGAGAAGCTCAGGTCCAATCTGAACTTCAGCGATAAAATCTACTTCGTGGCGGATAGCGCATTCTTCAGCTCGGAAAATATCAGTCTTCTCAGCGACCGCACATTATGGATTACTCGCGTTCCTTCAACAGTTGGCGAGGCAAAGGATCTTCTAAATCGGGACTTGGAGATGAAATCTTGCTCAGATGATCGTTACAGCATCTTCGAGACTTCGGTCAATTATGGCGGCATAGATCAAAGGTGGGTTGTAGTCGATTCCAGAGAAATGCATACCAGAAAGGCTAAGACATTCGATAGACAAATCGAAAAAGAGCTCACTCAAGCCCGGAAATCAATAAAGAAATTGGGAAATGTCGTTTTCGCATGCGAAGCTGATGCAAGAAATGCTGCGGATCGATGGACATCGGAAAATCCACATTTCCTGCTCAGGAACGTGAGAACTTGCATGATTTCCAGACGCATTGGCGCAAAGCGAGGCCGTCCGAAGAAGGGCGAATCACTCGATATAGGTTATCTCGTTGAGGCTGAAGTCGATCGAAACGAACAGATAATCGCAAGCGAGAGAGCTAGACTAGGAAGGTTTGTCCTGGCAAGCAATGATAAAACCATTAACGGAGAGTTGATGCTTCAATACTATAAGGGCCAAAACGCTGTCGAGAAAGGCTTCCGATTCCTAAAGGATAAAAGTTTCCGGGTGGCAGAGGTATATCTCAAAAAAGAGGAGCGGATTGAAGCCCTGTCTATGATAATGGTCTTATCTCTATTGATTTACTCCATTGCAGAATGGATGCTCAGAAAACGGTTGAAAGAGACTGGTGAGACGGTGTTGAATCAGCTTGGAAAGCCAACAGAACGGCCTACTTTAAAATGGGTATTCCAGAAGTTCAGAAATATAAACGAAGCCATTATCGAATTGAAGAAATCTGTTCATCGCGAGATTATTAATATTAATGAAGAACAAAGGAAAATAATAAAGTTGTTTGGCCCAGGATGCGAAAAATACTACATTTGAAGGGAGACGTGCGGGATGTGGGCTGGAGGCTACAAACTTCACATCTAGTTCAATCAGCGCGGACCCTACCTCGTCCATGGTTGACGGCAGTGAGAACGAACTGTCCATGCCAAGAGCCTACAACTCCAACCACCAGATCCTCCTGGCCGAGAGCGCCATGGATCTGGCAGAGAAGCTGAAGTCCTCAGAGAAGCCGGTCCGCCTCCAGATGGTGGACTCGCCCAACCTTCCCGACGGCGAGGCCGTCTTCTCGGTGACCACTGAGGGGGTCAAGGATTGATCCATTTTGCCGCTGGCATGGCGGCACC
>JARYLV010000037.1 GCA_029907465.1 Methanomassiliicoccales archaeon | reverse complement strand
AATTTCTCAACACGTTGACATTCGTAAGGGATTCAACTACTACTTTGAACGGAGGGAGTCGGAGCCTGATTTCTTCAGAAAGTCGAAGATTCATCAATATCGTAAGATTTCTTCCCGCTTTAAGCGTTATTCTGAAGCCGGTTTTTATCGACAAAGACGCGGTACTTCATTTCGAATTAAGAAGTCCTGCAAGAAATGTGGATATTTGAAAGATCAATTGTATGGTAAATGAGAAACAACCGAGACCAATAAGACATATTTTCAACGATCTGGCATATTCATTATTGGAAGAAATATGCATGATATGGTTCAAACGAAAATACAAGACCCAGATTCATTTCATGCTCTGAGTGGGTTTCAGGCAAAAATACTAAATAGTTCTAGTGCGTGTCAAGTGTCACTAAACTGAATACCTCAGTTGGTGAAGCATGAGAGTCGTAGAGACGTTTGGTTCACCAAAGTGAGGCGGAGTTTAGGGAAATAAGTAAACGGAGGTGAACCAGACGATGTATAACAGGCAACCGCGCGAGATGCACAAAGCCGTGTGCTCCGACTGCGGCAAGGAATGTGAAGTTCCTTTCAAGCCTACAGAGGGGCGACCGGTATACTGCCGCGATTGCTATCAGAACCACCGCCCTGCAAGGCGGAGCAGGTACTGATCGATTTTTGAGATAGGCGTTTTTTAGTCCTTCTCTAAACATTTTTTCTCTTTTTCAATTTTTGATATCCTGATATCGCATTTTACATTCTCCTTACATAAAAAGTATCCCTCGCATGAGCAAATCTATTTAACGATTGAATTCAATGAGCCAGTAAGGTAGCAGGGGGTACTACATGGAGGAGAAAATGCTGATTCAATATCCGCCTCATTTGAGGTGGATGCTCAAGAGAGCGCTCGATGATCCCGAAGGATTCTGGGGTGAGATTGCAAGCGAACTGCACTGGTTTAAGCCGTGGGACAAAGTCTTTGAACAGACAAATGACACATTCAAGTGGTTTTCTGGTGGATTGACTAATCTCTCATACAACTGCGTGGATTATCATGTGAAGAAGGGAAGGGGGAATAGGGCTGCGATCATCTGGGAAAGTGGTGAAGGCGGACAGACACGCGTTCTGACATATAACCAGTTGCTTTTTGAAGTCACGAGGTTCGCAAAGGCACTGCGCGCTCTCGGCGTCAAGAGGGGGGACAGAGTCACCATCTACATGCCGATGATTCCTGAAGCTGTTGTCGCAATGCTCGCGACGACGAGAATCGGAGCGATACACTCTGTCGTTTTCGGCGGGTTTGGATATGGTGCGTTGGCCGAGAGAATTGCAGACGCGAAATCGGAGATCGTTGTCACATCGGATGTAGGCTACAGGAGAGGCAAAGTCGTTCCGCTCAAGGAGACTGTTGACCTCGCGTTGAAAGAAGCAAAAGGAGTCAAGAAGGTGGTCGTGCTGAAAAGGGGCGACACCGATCCTCCTATGACCCCTGACAGGGATATTCTCTGGGAGGACGCCGTCGAAATGGGTGCATCGGAGAGTCCGGCTGTTGTGCCGATGAGGTCTGACGAACTCGCCTTCATTCTCTATACCTCTGGCACGATGGCAAAGCCCAAGGGGACGGTTCAGCCACATGGGAGTTATCAGGTCTATGTCTATGCGATGGGAAAATGGGTCTATGATCTGAAGGAGACGGATGTGTGGTGGTCGACCTCCGATATCGGTTGGATCGTCGGGCACAGTTATGTGGTGTACGGACCCCTCCTCACAGGTTGCACCACCGTCATGTATGAGGGAGTACCCGATTATCCGACACCAGATATCTGGTGGAAAATTGCGGAGAAGAACCGTGTGACCCAGATGTGGATCTCGCCAACGGGCGTCAGAGCACTTATGCAGCACGGTGAGCAATGGCCGAAAAAGCATGACTTGAGCTCAATCAGGGCAGTCTTTTGTGCTGGGGAAGTCTTGAACCCCCCTGCTTATGAATGGCTCTCGAAGAAAGTCTTCGATGAGAGGATACCCGTCGTCGATCACATGTGGCAGACGGAAACGAGCGGTCCCATTATCGGGAATCCGATCGGCATCGCGACTCTTCCGATCCTCCCAGGATCTGCGACAATTGCACTCCCAGGCATCGATGCGGATGTCGTCGACGACAGGGGTCAACCGCTCCCCCCAGGTG
>JARYLV010000036.1 GCA_029907465.1 Methanomassiliicoccales archaeon | reverse complement strand
AAGTTCAAGCAATCTCTCGGGGGCGTAGAGAAGTTCGATAACCCTAGCCCAATGATACGCTTGCGTGTGGTGAATTGGCCCCTTCACGCCAGCGTCCCTGAAGAATCCTATCATCTTCTCGTACTCTGCCTGTGCAAGCGGCGTCGCGAATCCGCTTGACACATTAATCCTTGCTAGGGGTGCGACACGGTAGACACCGCTATCTGGCCCGTCAACAAGCCCTTTCCATCCAATTTTTTTCAAGAAACAGAACTTTTCGTAGCTCCATGGCTCGACATGTTCGCCGATGTACTCGAGATAATCCTTTGGATCGAATTTGGCGATTTCGTTTCCCTTTGGATCGATCGCTCTGAGCACGCCGTCGTAGAAATTGATCTTATTGTTTTTGTCCACAAGTCCAACATAGTTCGTTTCGTTGTAGAAGATGTTCGGATCGATGATGATCGAGAGGTAATCTTTGTTCTTGAGGACGACGTTCTCAAAAAGTTGGCATGTAAACTTGGAAAACTCGACGCAGGATTTTGCCATCTTTTCGATCTCTTTTCTTTCGTCTTCACTGATAGGCTTCGACATACCGCCGGGAATCCCGCAAACGGGGTGAGTTGCCTTTCCACCGAGCATCTCCTGGATTTTCTGGGCGTAAGACCTGTGTCTGATGACGGCCCCTCCAATCTCAAGACCGACAGCGTCGACAACGCCTAGGATGTTTCTCTTGCCCGCTGGCGCAGCGGGACCCAAGACAAAGTCAGGGGCGGCGAGAGCATAGAAATGAGCGATATGGCTGTGAACGTAATGCGCCGAGTAGAAGAGTTCCCTCAGCTTCTTCGCAGCGGAAGGTGGATCCGCGTCGTACACAGCGTCAAGTGCCTTCGTCGAGGCCATATGATGAGCGCCAGGACAGACGCCGCAGAGTCTTGCAGTTAGCTTGTTCATTTCGTCGACCGATCGTCCGATACAGAATTTTTCAAATCCTCTGAGCTCTGGAACCTGCCAGTAAGCGTTCTTCACATTGCCGTTGTCATCGAGAAAGATTTCAATCTTGCCGTGTCCTTCGAGTCTTGTGATCGGATCGATCGTGATCCTCTTTTCCTTGATCTTTTGGGGCTGATCCCATACATCGGGTGTCATTGTTTCACCACCACTTTTTCTTTGATTTTCTTCTTTTCCTTTACCCTCTTCTTAATGATCGATTTAGGCATAGTGAAGGCATAGAAGGTTCCGAGCGGATCTTTTACCTGTGACATCATCTTGATAATGTCATCTTCAGATAGTTGTGTTTCTTTGTCAGAAACCTTGAAAATCGAGGCGAGTGCGCTCAGCATGCTGCCGCCCTGATCCATTACTGCCGCAGTCGGACCCATGCATCCTCTGCACGGCTGATTCGCCTTCAAACACTTTGCACCGCACCCCGCCCTCGTTGCGGGCCCAAGGCATATGACGCCTTGCTCGAGCATGCATTTTTCTGGGTCAATGTCGATTTCGAATGGCAAGTAGATTCTATCGACCGCCTTGACCGTCTTTTTCCTTCCGCACTCATCGCACAGAGTTTTCTCAGAGGCGATGACAGCCCCTTTTGGAGGCAGCGGCGCACCTTCAGTCAGATGTTTAACTACGATGTCAAGGAACTGGTTGATCTGTTCTACGGTAGGGGGACAGCCTGGCATATAATAATCGACGTCGACGACATCATCGAGCGTCAGAACTTGGTCATATAAAACAGGGAGCTCAAGGGATCCTTCCGGCACTTCGCATTCTGTCAATGGAATTGTCCCCTCTTCGTTGACCGTTGAGAATGTGTGCTTGTAAACATGTTCGAGGATTTCTTTGCTGTTTGATAGGTTTGCAAGACCCGGTATCCCACCGAAGCAAGCGCACGAGCCAAATGAAACCAGAATCTTTGATTTCTTTCTCAACAGCTTTGCGACATGTTCGTTTTCGCTGTTTCTCACCGCACCGTTGTAGAATGTCACCGTAATGCCACCATCTGGAAGCGCCTCGACATCCTTCAATTTCGCATCGACAGCAATCGGCCAAAAGGCAATATCTGCGATGCTTGCGACGCCCAGTATCTTTTCGTCAATATCCAGTAGAGCTACATCGCAACCCCCGCAACCTGCCCCCCAGTATTGTGCAATTTTCACCTTTTCCATCATCAAGCCTCCTTCTCAGGGAGTGTTAAGGCCGAATAAAGAGGGGAGTCTCCCTCTCTACCCGCAAACTCGACTTTTCGCCACCTCATGAGTGCGATCAAGTGTCGGACGATGTCCATTTTTGGGATCCCGGTGAGGTCATGGAGTTGGTGGACAGTTTTCGGCCCGTTTTCGAGTTCTTGAAGTATCATGTTCCTTTCAATCTCTACTGTTGCTGCGTTGTGAAGAACGATGTCGCACCTCGTCTCGGTGACGATCTCTCCAAACACATTGCCCTTTGTAGTGAGGATCGGTTTCTTTCCCAGGAGCCACCTCATACGTTCGCTTTCCATCATCCTAATCGCTGCATCGATCTTTTTTTCGATCCTGATGTTCTCACTCCTCCTTGAGCGGGTTCGGCCCCAGTTCTTTGATCGTTTCGATGAACTCTTTGATCGTTTTTTGGAATTTCTCACCTTCTGAGGCGGATATCCATTCGAGTCGGAGCCTGTCGGGATTGAAACCATATTGTTCGAGGAGCATCCTCAACATCGCGATTCTACGCCGCGTACGATAATTACCGCCGATGTAATGGCAATCTGCTGGATGGCAACCAGCTACGAGCACTCCATCGGCACCCTTGGCAAAAGCTCTCAGCACGAATTCAGGATCAACTCTTGCTGAACACATCGTTCTGATCACGAGGAAGTTTGGTGGCATTTGGAGTCTGCTAACACCAGCGAGGTCTGCGCCTGCATACGAACACCAGTTGCAACAGAAAACAATGATCTTCGGCTCCCACTCCTCCTGTGTTTCCACAGAAACTGTATCAACATCGCTAATTGACATTCCTAATCACCTCCTGAGAGTGCAGCATCGATCATTGCAATCATCTGCACTGTCTTGAATCCCTTTTGCTCCATCGCACCGGATGGGCAGGCAGCAACGCAGGCACCGCATCCCTTGCAAAGCCCCTCATTAACCACTGCCCTTAGTTTCTCAGGGTTCGACGGGTCCTTCACAATCTGGATTGCCTTGTACTCGCAAACAGGCTCACAAATCCCACAACCATCGCAAACATACTCATTGACAGCTGCGATGATACCTTCAGTCTCAAGTTCTTTCTTTGAAAGGATCGTCATCGCTCTCGCAGCGGCCCCACAAGCTTGTGCGATTGTCTCATCAATGAATTTCGGCCAGTGGGCGAGTCCGGCGAGGAAAACACCTTCTGTTGCGAAATCTACGGGTCGCAGTTTCATATGGGCTTCTAGGAAGTAACCGTCCTTGCTCAGCGGTACCTTCACCATTTTCGCGATTCTCTCGTTGTCGGGATTTGGTTTCACACCTGTGCTCAGCACGACACTGTCCATCTTGAGTGCGACTTCCTCACCCAGCGTTTGATCCATAACCCTGACGACAAGCGCATCCCCTTCCCTTTCGACAACTGGCGGAGTTTTCTCCGGAAATCTGACGAAATTAACGCCTAGACTGGCCGCTTCTCTGTACAACTCTTCCCTGAACCCATACGTTCTGATGTCTTTATGCAGGATATAGACTTCTGTGGCTGGGGATCGCTTCTTAATTTCGATCGCATTCTTAATCGCATGTGCACAACAAATCCTGCTGCAATATTTCACTTCCTCATTTCTCGATCCTACACACTGAATCATCGCAATCTTCTTCGACGAAAACGCACCGTCCGCGAGTTTCTTTTCGAGCTCAAGCTGCGTCATCACCCTGCTATCTTGACCGTAGAAATACTCCGTTGGCCTGTATTCCTCAGCTCCTGTTGCAATGATTATAGCTCCAGCCTCGATCTCTGAGTCCTTAGTCTTGACCTTGAAGTTGCCAACGAATCCTGTAACATCCGTTACCTCACTGTTCAGATGGACGGTGATATTCCTCGATTCCATGATCTTCCTGATCGTTTCATCGATGAACGCCTGTGGTTTCTTACCCCCTTCGGGGAGTTGTAGCTTAGAAAGGTTGCCCCCTAGGCGATCCGTTTTCTCAATCAGATGCACATTGAAGCCCTGTGCCGCGATCTCGAGAGCTGCGGTCATCCCAGCGAGCCCACCGCCGATGACAACTGCCGTCTGGTTAACAGGCAGTTTGAACTTCTTCAGCGGCTCTGCAAGTCTCACCTTTGCAACTGCCATCCTGACGAGGTCCATTGATTTTCTTGTCGCCTTTTCCCTCTCGTGCATGTGGATCCATGAACACTGGTCTCGGATGTTAGCCATTTCAAAGAGGTAGGGGTTCAGTCCGGCTTCTCTGATCGTGTTCTGGAAAAGAGGCTCATGTGTCCTCGGTGTGCAAGATGCGACAACAACACGGTTGAGTTTGTACTCCTTGATCTTCTCTTTGAT
>JARYLV010000035.1 GCA_029907465.1 Methanomassiliicoccales archaeon | reverse complement strand
GAGATCCGCGGAGATCGTCACCCGACCCTGGCTGTGGATGCGGGAAAGCCTCTGAATGTCCCTGATTTCACCAGTTGTCGGAGACACTTCAGGCATCTCGAACAGGGTTTTCCCAGATGAAAGGGCGATAGTCACCGCTGCATCGACATCCGGCGATTCTGTCCTTTTCGTCGTGTTGCTCTCATCGACGACCTGAATTTCGTCGACTTTTTGCCATATTGCGCGGATGACGCGGTTGCGGTTTGTCCTGTCACCGTGTCCGATCCTAACAAGGGAGCGGGAATGAGGATAACACACCATCACATGATCGAGAATTTCCGCGACCTGTTCGGGGTATTGCACAGTTCCAGCAAAGATTAACTTGCGATCACCCAATACTGCAATGCCCGGGCGACTCCCAGGGTCAATCCCTATGGTCAATGTTTCGAAGTCTTCGCCACCCTTGAGTTTTCCTAGGGCGATGTCAATCGCAACGGCTGGGTCATCGTTTGCAACAACGAGGGGGAATGAGATCTTGCTGCTTTCCGCCTCGGTCGTAATGATCACACCAACGGCAGAAGGGATCACATCAGTGAAGCCGAGTGATACAAAGGGTTCTCCGCGCTCTTTCAACTGCAAAACTAGCTGATGAAAGAATTTGAAGTCCTCAGTCATTATTCCGATGATCTTCATCCTGTTTTATCAGAGGGCGACGTTGAACTTAATTCTTGCCCTTTCTGCCGTCTATGACTCTATTCAATCGAGATGGAAGCTTTCTGCCCAAGAGTACGTATCCAATCGCGCTGATCAGCCCAAAAGATGAAATAAATCCCCACATGAGGACTGGTGATTTCGAGAGCAAATCTATTGATACGCCTCCGATAAAAGGACCAAGTGACCATCCGAAAGACGTGAAGAGTCCGAAGAATCCCATATAGAGACCTCTTTCGTTCTCTGGCGACATGTTAGCAACGAGATTCATAGACGATGGCGAAGTGATGATTTCCCCTAGAGTAATAATCACCATACAGAATGCGAGAAAGAGAAATCCGAGCGCAAATCCGACAAGGAAATATCCAATCGAATAGATTACCGCACCAGCGGCGATTACCGTCGACATGTTGAATCGTGAAATGTACCTCGCAATGGGAAGTTGAGCAAAAACGACTATGAGACCGTTGATCGCATAGAGATAACCAATTTCAATGACAGAAACTCTGACTTCAGATGTGGAAAAAACAGAAAAAGTCGAGGACATTTGTGCGACGACGATCCAGAGGATGAGCGAAAAAATACAAAACACAAAGAAGCGACGGTCATTCCTCAATCTCAGCAAGTCCTTAAAACTAAAACGCTCACTGGAGCCGCTTGGTTTCATGGATTCCTCGACCTTGAAATAAATGAGGAGTGCGACTGTAGCGCTCGTCGCAGCTGTCAAAAGGAAGAGCGATGAGTACGAGAGCGCAGCAAGGAAACCGCCGATCAGGGGTCCAAGAGCCCACCCGATGTTGACTCCAATCCTCAGCAATCCATAGGCTTCCAACCGCTTCGCAGGTTCAACGATGTCTGCGACCATTGCGTTTGAGGCAGGTTCGAACAATGATCCAAGGAAATTGCTAACGACGACAAAAGCACCGATCAGCAGGAAACTGGCTTCTGTCGCAACGGCGAAACTGATCATGACGAAGATTGCAGCCCTTGCGCCGATGGATAAGTCCATTACACTCTTTCGGCCTAGTTTATCGGCAACCTCACCTCCTACCAGCTGTCCAATAGCTCCGATAGCCGAGGAAATGAGAAAGATCAAGCCGACAATCGACATCGGCACACCGAGTTTTTCGTGAAGGTAGATCGCAAGGAATGGCATGACGATTGAGAACCCAGCGGCAGCGATTGTACGCCCGATGAAAAGGATCCACACCCGTTCGTCATAACCTCTAAAATTCGCCATAATGGATGCCTTCGACTGTTGTAAGAGTGAACTTAGAGATGAAACGCAATTTGCTAGTTAAGAATTTTCGAGAAGAATTTATGTATCTGAGTCGGGAACCATATCAGGAGCCTTTCCTAAACCTGCTAAACCTTCCCTTCGGCTCGTTCTCCAATTCTGCAAACTTTTTTAACAGATTCTTTTGCTCTTCGGTCAGCTTCTGGGGCACCTCAATTTTAACCCGCACGAACTGATCCCCTCTGCCAGAGCCGTCAAATTTCTCGATCCCACTTCCCTTCAACCTGAATACCGTGCCGCCCTGCGTACCCGGGGGTATCTTTAACTTCGCTTTGCCCCAAAGAGTCGGGACTTCGATCTCAGCACCGAGTGCTGCCTGAGGGAACGAGATCGGCCATTCAATCCAAATATCCGCGCCATTACGTTTGAAGAGCTCGTCTTCCTTTACGTGCACTACGACGAATAAGTCGCCTGGCGGTCCCCCCTCCGCATCGGCTTCCCCAGCGCCTGGTATGCGAAGACGCGTGCCGTCTTCAACGCCTTTTGGAATTGTGATACTGATCCTTGAAGTCTTGTAAGTAACGCCCTCGCCATGACATCTCGGGCATGGCTCGACGACGATCCTCCCGGTTCCCCTGCATCTCGGACAAGTGGTAATTGAAATGAACTGGCTGTAACCTCTGCGCTCGACTGTGCTCTTCTGCCCCTTCCCATCACAGGCTGGGCAGGTGGAGATCTTACCATCCTTCGCGCCTGTGCCACCGCAATCTTCGCATTTCACCGAATGAGGGATTGCAATCTCCTTTGTTACCCCGTTCGCAGCTTCCTGTAGCGTGATTTCGATGTCATAGCGCAGGGACTGTCCCCTTCGCGGTCCCTCTCTCGCCCTACGATACCCGTCCCTGCGGCCAAAAAGAATATCAAAGATACTATCGCCAAATCCAAGGTCGCCGAATGCGAAGTCGCCAAATCCGAAATTGCCTAGATCTGAGAATATATCACGCAGATCGGACATGTGACTGAAATCCCTCCAGGTAAACTGGCCGTCTCTGAACTGCCCAGTCACACCTGCGTGCCCGTACATGTCATAGAGCTTTCTCTTTTCCTCGTCGACGAGAACCTCATATGCTTCCGAAATCTCCTTGAATTTCTCCTCTGCCGTCTTCCTATCCAGTTGTGACACATCTGGATGATACTGTCGCGCTAACCTTCGGTAAGCCTTCTTGATCTCGTCGACTGTGGCGTCCCTGCTAACGCCCAGTATCTCGTAGTAATCGCGTTTTGTCATAACCTGGAATTCCGAGATTCAACGATCATTTATCATCGACGATCTTGTAGTCAGCGTCGACAAATCCTTCACCATCGCCTTTATCGTCGCCCTTTCCGCCCGCTCCGCTGCCTTTTTTCTGGCTTCCCTCCTCTTTCTGGTGGGAGGCGGTCTGGTAGATCCGGGAAGACATCTGGAAGACTTCCTTCATGAGTACGTCCGTCTTTGCTTTGATCGTCGCCGTCTCGCCACCAGACATCGCTGCTTTCAATTCCTCGATCGCCTTTTCAATCCTCTCTTTTTCTTCCTTAGTCACCTTCTCCCCGAGTTCCTGCAATGTCTTGTTCGCATTGTAAATCATCGCGTCAGCCTGGTTGATCGCTTCAACTTTCTCTCTCTGCTTCTTATCCTGCTCAGCGAACTTCTGAGCTTCAGCGATCATTCTCTCGATCTCTTCCTTTGAAAGCTTTGTACTCGCCGTGATCGTGATGCTCTGTTGTTTGCCAGTTCCGAGATCTTTCGCGGAAACATGTAATATTCCGTTGGCGTCGATATCAAATGTGACCTCGATCTGCGGAACCCCCCTAGGAGCAGGTGGAATGCCGGTGAGGTGGAACCTTCCCAGGGAGGTGTTGTCCTTTGCCATTTCCCTCTCGCCTTGCACGACATGGATCTCCACACTCGTCTGGTTATCGGCGGCTGTTGTAAATATCTGGCTCTTCCTCGTCGGGATCGTCGTGTTTCGTTCGATCAACTTGGTGGTGATCCCACCAAGCGTTTCGATGCCAAGGGAGAGTGGCGTCACGTCGAGGAGCAGGACGTCCTTGATCTCTCCCGCTAGGACGGCTCCCTGAATCGCTGCTCCCATGGCAACGCATTCCATTGGATCAATTCCCCTCTGGATCTTTTTGCCTACGACCCTTTCAACGAGCCTCTGAACGATCGGCATCCGCGTCGGACCACCTACAAGGATGACCGAATCGATGTCATCTGGTTTCAGATTAGCATCGTCCATCGCTGTGATCATTGGGCCCTTGCATCTCTCAACAATCGGCGTGACTAGTTCCTCGAGTTTTGCCCTCGTGATCGTCATCGCTAGGTGCTTTGGACCGGATGCGTCCGCTGTGATGAATGGGAGGTTGATGTATGTTGACATCGTCGTCGAAAGCTCAATTTTGGCTTTTTCGCAGGCCTCCCTTACCCTCCACATCGCCATTTTGTCCTGCGTCAGATCGATGCCTGTGTCTTTCTTGAAATTCTCCACGACGTACCTGATAAGTGCTTCATCCATATCGGTTCCACCGAGCTGAGTATCTCCACTCGTCGAAAGAACTTCGAAAACGCCCTCGCTGAACTCCATGATCGTCACATCAAGTGTACCGCCACCAAGATCGAAGACCATGATCTTTTGAGATTTTCCTGCCTTGTCAATGCCGTATGCGAGCGCGGCTGCTGTCGGCTCGTTGATAATCCTCACGACCTCAAGTCCCGCGATCTCACCAGCGTCCTTGGTCGCTTGCCTCTGATTATCGTTGAAATACGCAGGAACCGTAATGACCGCTTTCTTTACCTCTTCTCCAAGATATGCCTCCGCATCCCGTTTGATCTTTTGAAGAATAAACGCCGATATCTGCTGAGGCGTGTACTCCTTCCCAAAAACTCTAACCTTATAATCCGTCCCCATTTTCCTTTTGATCGCCGTAATCGTGCCCTCAGGATTCGTAATCGCTTGTCGTCTAGCCGGTTCTCCTACCAGCAACTGACCATCCTTTGTAAAGGCAACATATGAGGGGAAAGCTTTCCCTCCGAGGCTTGTTCCTTCGGCGCTCGGAATAATCGTTGGTCTTCCACCCTCCATCACAGCTGCCGCCGAGTTACTCGTTCCGAGATCAATTCCGATGATCTTTGGCATTATCATCACCTCCCGATTTCTCTTTTGCCACTTTCACTTTTGAATGTCTGATAACCCTCGATCCAAGGAGATACCCCTTTTGGTACACCCCAAGGATCTTTCCATCCTCTCCATCTTCAATTGCAATTGCCTCATGATATTCTGGATCGAATTTGCCGTCTGAAGGTATCTCCTTCAGACCATAGCTATGAAGCAATGACATTAAGTTATTGTAAATGTGATTCAAACCGACTCTGAGTTCCTCGGGCTGGCAATTCGCACTCAGAGCCCTTTCAAGGTCATCTATTGTGGGCAGGAGATCGCAGATGAGATTCTCATTGGCGCACCGTATAATCTCTTCTTTCTCTTTCACAACACGCTTCTTATGGTTATCGAAATCGGCCTGGATACGCTTTGCCAGGTCCAAATATTCCTTAGCCAAATTCGTTTGTTTGTCCAGTTCTTTTTTCAATTCTTCTATCTGCTTGCGAAGGCTCTCATTTTCAGAAAGAAGGCGCTGCACTTCCCCATGGTCTTTCGTTTCCTCAGTTACCTCCGTCGTGTTGGCATTCGTCCCCTTTTCTTCCATCATGGCAGCACCCCACACCAATATCAATCAAAAAATGTGAAAAAAATGTTTGAGGAGGGAGCGCAGGAAGTGATGTGCTCCCCAAATCTGATCAGTCTTCTTCAGGTTTTAGACTAGCCTCGGTGGGCCCACCCGGCTGTCCCGGTCCAGGCTTGGTCCCACCCTTTGCGGCGATGACGTCATCGATCCTCAGGATCATGACCGCGGCATCGGTCGCAGAGTTGATCGCCTGTCTGCCGACGCGGATCGGCTCTAAGACATTTTCCTTTAGCATATCGGCGACTTTGCCCGTGAAGACATTGATCCCCGCTGTCTTCTCACCAGACTTGTGGGCCTTCCTGAGGTCGATCAACACATCGATGGGATCAAGACCAGCATTCTCAGCGAGTGCTGTCGGTACAACCTCAAGGGCGCTCGCAAAGGCGTCGATCGCGATCTGTTCTCTTCCACCGACTGATGCGGCGTATTCCCTCAGCCTCATCGCAAGCTCGACGGCTGTAGACCCACCGCCAGTGATCATCTTGCCGTCTTCAATCGCAACTGCGACAACGCTCATCGCGTCTTCAAGCGAGCGTTCGATTTCATCTACGACATGTTCTGTACCGCCACGGATCAAGATTGACACAGACTTTGGATTCTTGCAGCCTGTGACGAAGGTCATCTCGTCCTCCTGGTATTTCCTCATTTCAACGAGGTCGGCATGACCGAGGTCCTTGCTGCTGAGTTCACTGAGCTTGCTGACGATTGTCGCACCAGTCGCCTTTGCCAATTTCTCCA
>JARYLV010000034.1 GCA_029907465.1 Methanomassiliicoccales archaeon | reverse complement strand
CCCTTGCTTGAAAAAGCTCTTTGAATTCCTCTTTTCAAATCTTTCGGTGAATACAAAAAAATCTTTCCAGGCATCGTTTTCTCTTTGCTTATCTTCGTTTTGAAACGGCTTGCGTCAACTTTCGAAATAATATCTTTGACTTCCTCGAACTCTGCAGGATGGTTCTTTTGTATGTACTCCAACCCCCCATTAAACGAGTATTTCGCGATTATCTCCATATGGCTAATCGTAATGAAAATAACAGATATGAATGTTCTCAATCCGCACGCATCTTACTCCCAAACTATGGAAGATTACGATACTTGCGTTTCTAATTACCATTCGTAAATCTTACTGATACGGCCATGCTTAATGGACCTAATTATCAGCTTCCAAGCATTGTGAGAGCAACATGTGGAACGATAAATCGCAATTTAGATGATGCCCGGATCATATCTCTTTCCAGCCACGGCCATTTAATCGAAAATTCATCGATGGTTATATTCTTTCAATCTCAGGTCCATTACTTCCTAAGAAGATATCGAAATAAATCAAAAAGCTTGACTGTCAGCCAGGTTCTGTAACGAATAAAATCAAGTAAATCCGTTTTGCAAATGATGAATTTTGATGATTGACTTTTCTTTATTTCTGATCATGAAGATAGTAGTAAGTGACTCTCTTTCCGCTTATTGGGTCTTTCGTTTCCTTGCGCTTGATGAGATGTCCTTTTAGGCCCAGTTTTCTTATAACTGCGAGATAGTTGTGACCTAGGGCATCTGCAAGCTTACGTGCTGGAACCGGACCATTGGAGAGCAGATTTAGGACTAGTTCTTCCTTTTCCTCCGAGTTTCTCCATGATTCCCATTTTTCTCTTCTTTTCTCGTAGCACTCAATGCAATAGGTAGCTGGATACCGTTTATGGTATCTAATGTATGCGGTCTCACCAGCACGAATAACGCGGAGGCATTCATCGCAGCGTCGTTCTTTTCTAACTCTACGAATCTGACTCGTTTGCAAATTATTCGCTCTCCTTGATCTTGCTCTTTATTTTTCGGCCCCACGCAAGGTATATTTCCTCGGATAAATCCACTATATCACGATTCCCAAGTTTAGATGGATCCGCCAATGACATTACGACTCTTGAAAGAGCCATTATTACATTCGATGTAGCATAAAATACCTTATCTGTAGTTAGTTTATAAGCCTCGAAACTAACGTTCGTTTCAACTGTTAGCTCTGGGATCTTATCTGATTGGTCTAGATTAGAATACCACATTCTGGGCTCATCGATTTCTATCCAGTCGTGATAGAGTTTTAACTTAAATCCATCTAAATTTACAAACCAGAAGTCCTTAAGTTGCTTCGGCTTGTCTTTCGCTGGATTTCTAGCCCTCGAATTTTTAGGAACAGGTCTAGTTGCTGTTTCATTAATTGGGGGTCTTCGGGTCTCGGAAGGAACTTCGCCAAAGCCATGAGCCTCTCTTTCTAAGGCTCTTCGTCGCTCCTCCGGAAATATACCTGAGAGAGCCGGACACTCTTTCAAAGCTTCGGTCAATACATCAAGGCTCTTTTTTAGATCTTTATCGACTTTTGGCTCAACAACTGGTGCCTTTTCCTGAGCCATGAATGAACTAATTCTCGTGTGATCTGATGTTATTTCTTTCATTTTATCCTTAAGCATCTTGTATTCTTTTCTTTGGACCTCTACTTTGTTTTTTGTGAAGGAAACCGGAAAATCTATTGGTAGATAGATATGTCCAAAAATGTTCGCATGACTAGGATGATCTCTAATCCCTATCTTCTCGTAGCCCGTTATTAATCTCCTTCCTCGGTACAAATGAAAACCAAATTTGCTCGACATTGATCTTTTTTCAAGCAGATCGACCCATCCTGATATTGACATAGAACCAATATTGAATTTAAACACCTTTCTTTTTTTGAAATTTTTAAGACCGGTCGATTCAATGGCATTAATTAGACTTGGATCATCCTCTGATAGGAAAATTCGTTTTTCTGGTGTTATAGTCTTCCCATTGATATTTATTTCGAGTACATCCTCCTCTAGAAAAGCATCAAATCTTTCAGCGAGTCCATCAATAAGCTCCTCTTCATATAGTAATGGATCGACATGCAGTCTGTCTATCTTGATATGAGTATAGTGATCGCTCACGGGAGCATCGAAGTCTTCGACTTTTATAATCCAATCTGAAGTTTCTTTCCATTCATCGATATCCAAAACAGTCCTGTGGCCGATAGGTTCATGTATTCTTTTGCTTTCTATAAACAAGCGTCTCCCCAAGCTCATAGATGCTGTTTTCAAACCGAGACCGAAAGACCCTAGAGTATTCCCGGAGATTTTGTCAGACCTGGCCGCTTTGAGACAATTGTCAAAATCTAAAATTCCAGCGGATGTATCTCTTATTTCGATTGAATCATGATTTAAGTCAATAGTCACGGTGATTTTTCCAGGTATAATTTCAGAACCAGAAACGTTATCATATTTTGCGTCCAGCGCATTGTCGATAAACTCAGAAATTGCTTCTTCTGGGGTGAATCCAACGCTACCCAATTTCTCAATGAGACTCTTATCGGGAGTTATATCTACTGATCTCATACTCCCCCAACTCCAAGGATCCTCCTTAAATACCATATGAAATTAGGAATATTTAAAAGTATGAATACATTTAGTTGAAAAATAATGTCGTAATCATTTTCGCTCCCCCCCGCCCACCTCTTTGAACTCTGTTTCTCTTTGCTGTGGCACCGTTGGAGGAAGAGTTCCGTGCAGATGGAAAGAGACATCCAGCTCGAGAAGTTCCTCGAGATGATGGTCGAGCAGTTCGCGCACGACCTCGGCGAAAGTGCGGAAGAGTGCCCTGTGCTCAAGAGTATGATCGAGTGCCTGAGCGCGGTCAAGGCGAGCAACAACGCGGAGATCCGCATCGAGATGGGGATCGTCGGGACCGTCGAGAAGTCGGCGTGCCCGTGTGAGAGGAGGTATACGCAGAAATAAAAAATGGTCGAAGGACGAAGTACAGGTCATTGGCTCAATAGTCAGCAAGTCCGCGTATTCAACTGCGCAACTTCCTGTAAAGTGGTCTTTTCTTCTCCAGATAAGACACCGCGTCGCCCTCGTCGATGAATTCCCTACTAATGCCCATTTCAGTACTGCTGACGAGCACCTCGTGGACCTTCGAAAGGTAGGCGATCCGCTTAATCTTCTCGTCATCCAAAGAGTCTAGATCGGCAAACAGCCGGCTTACAAATTCCCTGTCGCACTTGCAATCAACACCGAGCTGGGACACGACACCCTCTGTATCAGGTACTGCTACGTCCAAGCTGGGCAGCGTTAGGCTGTCCCGGTCCAAAAACCTCACCCTTGAAAGCGCATTCGCGCCAGGTAGGGGCAGGCGCATTGGGTTTTTCACGCAATATATATCTCCGAGCCTGAACTCAGTGAAGTGGGGCATGGATACGGAATCGTTAGGGTCGTATCTGGGGATATTGAGCATTAATATCGCTACGTCCTCCTCCTTGAAGGTTCTCCAGACGTAGTCGTACGTGGCGGCGCAGTCCCTATGCGGCCTATATATCAACCCAAGCACATTAGTAGCACCAGTACCGACCGCCTCTTTTACTGCGTCGATGATTCCTTTGAACTTCCGCACATCGTGCCGGAGATCCACCACGAACATGAGGTCGGCGCCGATACCTTGCGTCTCTGCCGCCCTGATGGTGTCTCCTACAAACCTCTCGTCTTCCAGATCACCTACATATGGGACAGACAATATCGGAGAGTCTATCTCGGACTGCAGGGCGAACCACATCCTGAGGAATTGGTCCCGCTTTTCTTGATCTGAAAGAATATGGTAGGCGTTCTGACAGGGCTGGAGAATGATCACGACCATAGAAGCGTTCTGGGCGCGCTTCAAGACGTCCATTGTCTTGTCATAAATCTTACGGTAAGCGCCATTGGTGTCCAGGAATTGAACCAGTTCCGACTCGCTCAGGTCGTGCACGTCCACAACTAGGCTACCGCTGGAAGCAATCGGCCTCGTGATCGGGACGTTCTTTTTTGCGTTGAGTTCCGAGCGGCTTACCGCCCTGCACGGAGTCTTGATCTCGCCCTCTCTCAGCTTCAAGACCGCGGTCCTCGACCTATAGAATAGGGCTGGGACTGATTCGTCGCTCTCGTCAATGTTCCCTATCTTCACGGAGAGTCCTTTCATCCCCGCCCCCGGCCCCAGGTTATCTCTTTGTACTTCTCCTTGAGCTCAGAACGCTCTTTGTATTCTGGATAGTGCTGATAGACGTACCTCAGCAAGCCGTCCCTCCCGAGCTCATCCCATCCCATCCTCCTGGCACGTATCTCCTCCAATACCTCCGGCGGCATTTTATTTATAATTCTTGAGAAATGCTGCATGCCCCTCTCGCTTATGCTGAACTTCTCATCATTTGTGCCCTTCCGACCGCGCCTCTCAATAAGCCTTATTGATTCCATTTCTTCTAGCAGCTGGGCCACCCTGAAGCTGTACGGGCCGTAGCGGTAGGGGACAAACCTCATGTCGTCAACAGTCCTGAAGTGCTTCTTCAAAACTTCCTCCTGCAGTAAAAAGAGCTCTTTGATCATCACGGTCCTGCCGAATATGGGTTTGCGGGTCGATGCCAATAATAAGAGTATCGCCTCGTCCGCCATTATCTTCGGCACGGCGAGGTTCTTGTAGACTTCCTTGGCCTCCTCATATGAGTAGACCGGAGTCCCATCCTTCAACTTTTCCATCCAATATTCACCGCCTTTTCTTTTTTTATGAGCTCGTTCGCAACATATATTACATTATGCAAACCCCTTTGTAATCCTTTTCTTTGGTTTAAGACAAAATGATACAACGAACCGCCGTCCTGGAACCAGAGGTGCACGGTTCTTTTTTTCTTTGGGATTTTTGAGACCGCTATGGTTGCACAGGTCGCTTTTTCTGCTAGGGAGTTGATATCTATGCCGTAGTCCTTCATCTTTTGTAAGCACTGCTCCGAGTACTCCAAGTGTTCTATGATCCTGCCGCCCATGACGACGTCATAGTGCTGCTTGCACAGCGGGCACCTAACGCGAATAACGGATGTGTAGAAATATTGAGACTCTTTAGTACTAGTGATTACCCTGGCGTCTATCCCTAATGATGAAGTCTTTTGCTTTAGAAGTTCGGTCGTCACATTCCCCGCACCGCAGTATAGGCAACCCCCGTTAAAGGGACCGTAACCTTCGAACAATAGGAAATATCCCCCCGTTCATCTGGTAGCAGAGATCTTTAATCTTCCTATGAAAATTAGTATTTCTATATAATTATATTAATTTATCTGATGCTTGTCCCTTAAGAGAAGTTTACCAGGCTCGGCTAAAATGGACGTATCAGCTCTTTATGATTTGATCCGCACCCTCGGAGCAGAACTCACCATCTTCTCCATCATTCTTACCTCTGCTGTTTAATTCAATCGATTGCTACTCCACTTTCCGATATTTGTTCTTTCGAATTTCACTTTACTGTCCTGAGTTGTCCTGCTTCCCTTTGCTTTGCTTATACTTTTCCCTTGCCTTTTGGAAAAGTGATGGATCCCTCTTAACCTCGTCGAGTAACCATTTCAAAAATTCCTCTGAATAGCGAAAAGAGCCATTGCCGTAATAGCTTATCTTTTTCATGTACATGTCATTTGATTCCAAATCATACACCTTTATCAGAATCTTTATGTCGTATCTGTTGATTTTCTTACCCCTTATTTGTGCATTAATTTTTTCAACTATGTCCTTAAGTGCGTAAATATAGTAGTCCTCGACTTTAATCCTGGCCACCCTTTCGGTTCTGTCATCCGTCGTCGCACTTACTCCCGTTTTTCCTGGTGCATGGGTTAAAACTTCTATCTTTACCCCTGGCGCGGCTTCAAGCACCTCAATGACTTTTTTCCTACGCCTTTCAAGGAATCTATCATACGACTCGCGGATGTCATTCTGGTCTCCTGGTTCAGTTTTTGTGCCGTGCCTATAATAGATAGTGCCACGGTGAAACGCGCATTTCTTTCTGCTGGGATCCGTTCTATCTGTGTATTCACCTTCCTTCGTGAAGACCAGCGGAGGATTGACCTCTTCAATTTTCATGACGGCGACCTGCTTCCCATCCTTTTCTGCGCGCTGTATTTCGAACCCACAAAATTGCACGGAAGTGTATTTGTTTATTTGATCGGTGATCTTTGCAGGATCCCACTGCAGAATTTTGAGATCGTCTCCTGTGGGGTTTCCGCTGTTGTCGACCCCGAAAACTATGTACCCACCGCCTGAGTTTGCGATCGCGACTATTTCCCTGACTATATTGAGAACATGCAGTTCATCTTTCGGATCGAATGAGCTCTTAAACTCGATTTCCTTGGATTCAGAGGTTTTTTCTAGACATTCCTTTACCCAATCTCTGGCTTCCCCCTCATGCCGACCTGAGTCCACAACAAATCACCCCCGACATCAGCCAGCTCTCCATTTCGTCCATCACCGCTCTTCCTCCCTCAGTATCTCCTCGATCTCCGCGACCTTCTCCGCGACTTTCTTGCCTTTTTCCGTCAGGGAGACGGTCTTCGTGAAAGGAGGGACTGTGCTGATTTTTTCTTCAAGGAGACCAGCTTCAATGAGCTCGTCTACTCTGATCCGTGGTGCTCCTGTGGATTTAGAAATTAAGTTGTAAAGGATTGATCGGAAGAGGGGACCTTTCCTCTTCAAAACGACGAGTATCCTTAACGCGTATGTGTTTTCTAATATTTCCAAAGGCGAGGTATAGATCATAATCGAAAATCGCAAATCGAAAGATTTAATTCTATTACCGATTAGCGATTATCGATAATCGCAACCCTTAAATCCCAATACTTGCTTTACTATTAGCGATAATCGACAATCGGTGAGACCATGGTATTGCTCACGACTGTCAAAATCACTGACAAAGGGAGAATTTCGTTAACGAAGCCAGTAATGGAGGCTTTGAGAGCTAAGATTGGCGATCACGTCGTTCTTTACAAAGACGACCAGGGCAGGGTGTACCTGGCCAAAGTCGTCCCGCCGGAGGCGTGAGCCGTGGCGGAAGTCGCAATGAATACAAATCCCGGGCGGGGGCGCTTCCTCCCGTATTCCCCCAAAGGTACTGGTCGCCTTGCCCGCCGCCCGGGGCCCCGCTTTTTCTCAGGAGGGATGGGATGCATAATATCTTTGGAAATGCATACGGGTGGTAGAGATGCCTACGGCCGAGAGGCGTCTCCGCAGCGATCTGGAGGACTACCTCCGCGCCTTAGCGAGGTGCGGGAGGGCGAACCGAGAAACGGTGGTCCAGTACAGGCGCGAGATTACGAATGCCCTGAAGGCCTTGGCGGACGCAGGGATGGAATCGACCCTGCGGAATATAGGGGAGGAGGAAGTGGACTACTTGCGACGGGAGGCCTGGGCCGACGAGGCCCCGGCGACTCAGCGCTGGAAGCTCGCGATACTCAACGGCTTCCTCAAGTACTACGGCAACAATGTGATAGACAGGATGATGATCGCGTGGCCGCAGGGGAGCCGGATGAAGGTCGATTGGCTCACACCGGAGGAGACCCTCAGGATCCTCGACGCGGCCCGCGGCGTGGAGCGGATCGTCGTACACCTCGAGCTCCGCCTCGGCCTCAGGAGGGTGGAGGTAAAGAGGCTGAAGTGCTCGGACATCCAGTATGTTTGGGCCGGCGGGGAGTGCCTCGGGTACATCAATGTGCACGGGAAGGGGCGCGGCGGCGGGAAGTGGAGGACCATCGCCTTCGCGCCGGACACCGAGGCGGAAGTGAAGGCCTGGGAAGAGGAGAGGGAGAGGATCATCGAGGAAGCGCTCTCGCAGAGGCCGGATCAGGAGGTCCCGCAGCAATTCGTGATATACTCTCAGCACGGGAGGCTGGGGTCCTACAAGGACACGGCGCTCGACAGGATCGTCGCACGGGCTGCGCAGAGGGCTGGGATCGACAGGCCGGTGTCGAACCACACGCTCCGGAGGACCTGCGGGAGGAACTTACACTACGCGGGCGTGGCGATCGAGGAGATCGCGGCGCTCTTCGGGCACGCGGACACGAAGCAAACGATGGAGTACCTCGGGCTCACCGTCGAGGACCTCAGGAAGGCGCAGGAGAAGGGCTACTCGTTTCTGAGGGAAGTAAGGAAGGGGGTCAGGACCTCGCCCCTGCAGGCGATCCGCGTCTGCAGGTAGAGCCAGACCCTAATCATAAAATGACTGGATGGGCCCAAGGAGATTTGGACTCCTGACCTCCCGGTTATCAGCCGGGCGCTCCAACCAGGCTAAGCTATGGGCCCTTGCGTCTCTGGGAATATGTCATGTCATTAAAAACCTTTCCTCATGATTAACATTGAGAGGGTCTTAAACACCCCAACTCATGCAATATTCCATTGGCAATGACATAAGTGCTTAATATCGCTCATGCCGTTAAGTACATGATCCAAATGACGTCTGGATTAAAGAACAGAGGTCGGAAAAAAGAGGATGTAGACGATCGGCGAAAGGCCGTTGAAGAATTTACTGGTGT
>JARYLV010000033.1 GCA_029907465.1 Methanomassiliicoccales archaeon | reverse complement strand
ATCAGATCAGGGACAACTCCATCCGATGTGAACGGCATGTCTTCCTGGGGAACGATGAGTCCAACGACACCTTTTTGACCGTGGCGAGATGCGAACTTATCACCGAGTTCGGGGATTCTCTCATCCCTTACCTTAACTTTGACAAGGCGGCTTCCATTTTCCGATTCTGTCAGCATGACGCTGTCAACCCATCCGCTCTCACCTGGTCTAACGGTGATCGAGGTCTCCCTCCGTTTCTGGGGTGTGAGAAAGTCCGTTTCCTCTTCGAGGAATCGTGGTGGGGATGTCTTTCCAATCAGTACATCACCGCCGTTGACCGAAGTTTCCGGACTGATTAGGCCGTCTTCACCGAGATTGCTGTAGGCAAGATCGGCTCTCGCGCCCCTCACATCTGGACCGGGAATTTCAAAGTGATCTTCCTGTCCGCCCGGATATCTGCGCTCCTCGGCTCTGTAGGTTCTCATGAAAGTCGAGCGGCCGAGCCCTCTATCAATGCTCGCCTTGTTGAGAATCAACGCATCTTCCATATTGTACCCGTGGTAGGACAGAACTGCAACGACAAAGTTCTGACCCGCGGGCCTCTCATTGAACGAGACGAAATCCATCGTCTTTGTTTGGACAATTGGTTTCTGCGGATAGTGGAGAAGGTGTCCCCTCGTGTCGGGTCTCTTACGGTAATTCGTCGTGCTGAGGCCGAGGGACTGCTTCGCCATCCCAGCTCCCATAGTGATCCTCGGCGAAGAGTTGTGCTCGGCGTAGGGGACGAGCCCAGCGCATACACCAAGAATAAGAATCGGGTCGATCTCCATGTGGGTGTGTTCACGTGTCAATGTGAGAGGTGTCTTTATCTCGCCATTACAATGGCGGCAGCGGAGAAGCGCATAGTTTTCCTCCGCACCAGGATTTAACCAAGTGACGTCGATCGGTGATAACGCCCGGCCACAGTTGCTACATCGTTCAGGCACTTTATAGCCTTCAATTGCGATGTAAGTGTCCTCTTCTTCCTCAGCGTCCAACCACTCAATGACCCCCTCTCTCAGGAGATCTGACCATCCGAGTCTGCCTTCGGCAATCTCATCAAGATGCCTCCTAGTTAGAACTGTTCTCCCGTTTTTGACAACGAGGAGGGGCCTTCTCAACCTGCCTTCGTCGCAGTTTATGATAACTTCGTCCATTTCTTCATCATATCTTATGTTAATCTCGTGAGAAATAATGCCCGATCTACGCCTATATCGTATCTCCGCAACGAGCTCCCTCGCGCGGTCGTGGACGCCGACGAGGTCGCCATTCACATATACCCGAGTACCAGTCTTTTTCTGGCCTTTAACCTCTTTAACGCCAAGATCCCTCAGAATCCACAGAACATTCTCTTCTGGAAATCCTTCCGAGACATCGATGATCAGCGCAGCATTCTTGACAAGCCCGCAATTCTGACCTTCCGGTGTTTCATTCGGGCAAAGTCTGCCCCACTGCGTCGGATGCAGATCTCTCGCCTCGAAATGAGGTTGGCTCCTCGTGAGAGAGGAAGTCACCCTTCTCAGATGACTGAGCGTACTCATATTTGATGTCCGGTCGAGGAGTTGGCTTACGCCCGCTCTGCCACCAACCCAGTTACCCGTCGCAAGGGCGTGTATGAGGCGATTTGTCAGTAGATCGGGCCTGATGGCGCTCGAGATTCTCAGGTCCTTCTTCCTCGCGTAACTTCTTTCGAGCTGGTATTTCAGATCCTTCATCAAATTGGTAAAAGCGACCCTGAAAAGATCTTCCATTAGGTCACCAGAAAGTTTGAGACGCTTGTTTGCGTAATGATCCTTATCGTCTTCTTTTCTTAGGCCAAGAGATAATTCAAGCACGCTCCTCGCGATCCTTCCTAGGAAAATTGCCTTTTTGAGTCGGTCATCTGGTGTATCACCGAGGTGAGGGAGGAGAGAACGGTCGATGATCGACTCCACCTTCTTCACACGGTATTCCTTCGCCTGACCAGTCGCGAACTTCCTCTCGAGGTAGAGGATCGCGTCTTCGGTTGTGAAGATACCGTTCGGCGGATACAATTTCTTATCTTGACACTCTTCAATATTAGCATAAACAATATTTGCCATTTCGGGGACGCTCACAATTGCCTCGTAGATCTCTTCATCACTCTCCATGCCGAGCGCTTTCATTAAAACAACGAGGGGTATCTGCCCAGAGGCGGCCGGCACTGTGACCATGAGCATCCCATCCTTCTTTTTCTCGACGAGGGTCAGAGCCCGATAGCCCTCTTTCTGTGAGAAAACCTTGGCCACCTCTATCTTCGTACCGTACCGTTCGTTGAATTCGACCATGACTCGGTTTGGAGCGAGATCCTCAAGCGAAATCAAGACCCTCTCAGTGCCCCCAATAATAAAATATCCTCCAGGGTCCATCGGGTCTTCGCCAGCCTCAATTAGTTTGTTTTTATACTCCTCCTCAGTGAGCTCCCTCTCATCTTCCAGATTTTCCTTGCAGAGCGTACATTTCTTCGATTTGACCATGATTGGGAGATCGCCGATGTGAACATGCTCTGGCTCTCTCTCAATGCCGTCTTCAATGACAGTGAAATCGACGTATACTGGCGCAATGTAATTCAAGTTCCTCAGTCTCGCCTCCATCGGTGTCAGTGTGTGGGAGGCACCGTTTGCTTCCCTCACAATCGGCAATTTCACATGCACGGTTGGGCGAGCATGTGGATCGATCATCCCTGTTTTCTCATCTCTCTTTCTTCCGACTCTGATCTCAATGATCCTCCCATCAGTTTTGTCTGGATCGAGTCTAATCACACCCCTATCGATGTCCTCTACCGAGACCCTTAGGTTGTCGACAATTTTCTGCATTCGGCTGTTTGGATTGTCGATCGTTGAAAGAAAATCGTTAAAACTTGCAATATGGTGGTTAACAATGCTTCTCTCTTTAAAATAGAGTTCTACAAGTTCCCGCAAAATCTCACCCTCTTATGACCATCCTATATGCCACAAAGTTCTCCGCAGTTGGACTCTTCCTTACGATTTTTATGATCCTGCCCTCTTCGATCGGGCCATGAACCTTTTCGAGAACCCTTACGCACGCATCGCTCTTCCTGATTTTTGGAAGTTGATCTCGTGTAATCCTCAACTCTTTCAAGACCTTCTCGGCCTCCTCCTCTGCGAGCAAATGGTGCTCAGGTACTAGCTCATGCTCTAAAACATTAAACTCAATAACATCAGACACAATTTCACCTCGCCGCTGGTCCCGGACCTATTCTTCTATTAAAGGCTATCATTATAAAAATGCATCGACGCAACGACTTTTTACCAGGCTTCATCACCGTTGACATCTTCTCCCCTTCCAGGCGGGCCCGCGGGGATTTTCGAAGGCCTTGGGGATCCGAGGCCTTTTCGAACCCCGGGCCATCTGGTTAAAAGCCAGATGCTCTTTCTAGGGATGCTTAGAGTTTAAGAATCCAACCTAGCTGAGCTACGGGCCCTTGGCAAGCACATATAGGCATGTAGAGAGTCCCCAAACAACTATCATTATTTAAATTTTGCCTAAAAGGTATTTTTCATAATACGCTCCTCAACTCAAAATAGATTGTGTCGCCACGGACAACCGTTTGCGCCTGTATTGCGACTCATCAATGATGAACCTCGATTGGCCTGTCTAAACCGTACCACTCAACTGAATAAGATCAGGATGTTGCTCTCATCAGAAATGACTTTCATTGTCGATGAGTCCTTCAAGAAATGTGGAGAAGGATTTATAAATAAGAGAAGCTTCATGTCGCACCGGCTGAGACCATGAAGCAAGAAAAGATCTGCAGTTCATGTGGAATCAGGCTTGTCGGAAAGGGAATTACTTACTTTAAATGTCCAATGTGTGGTGAGACAGAAATCGGGCGCTGCGCAAAGTGCAGGGATCAGAGTGTCCCTTACACATGCCCCAAGTGCGGATTTACGGGGCCATAGGTGATCGCTATGGGTAAAGTTGCTGCGGTCTACAATTTGATGCCCGACGACATAAGTATTCCAATGGAAGAGATTGCGCGGAAGATTGCTGGTGTCGTCCCTGAGGGAGTGGAAGTAGCGAAGATTGAAGTCAAACCTGTGGCCTTTGGTCTCAAGATGCTCACAGCAACTTTCGTTATGGCTGATGCTGAAGGCATCGTCGACAAACTTGAGACAGCTCTCCATGCAATCAAAGGCATTCAGAGCGTTGAGGCTATTTCTCTTACCCTGATCTGATCAGTTAATCGCAGAAATGGTTTCTCATATTCAATGACTGTTAGGCGGAATTCCAGATACGAAGCAAGCACCCTGTTCCACTCGTCCAACTGTTGAAAAGACGAGACGTTATTCACGGAAATTACAACTTTTAACAAACTCCTTTCAATTCGCTACTATCGCATGAATTGCCAAAAGAAGGTATTAGAAGACATTTCATTATCGAAATAGCATTATCTATACCATATTAGTAATAGAGACAAGACCGACCAATTAGAAAAAGGCAGGAAAATAAGATGATGAAAAAGGGGTTTTTCAATCCGGTGGTGGCGGAATACAGCCTTCTTTCATCATCAGCTTTGTCATGTCTCTCGCACGACGAATGATTGATGAAGCCCTATCGTAAAGTTCGTCCCTGCTCATCTTGATCCTCGCAACCCCCTGTTCCATTGCCTTCATCCCGACTGCGACGGCTTCTCTTGGGAACACTTCCCAGTCATCCATTGTCGGCACGATATACTCCTCCGTCAAACCCTTGTCCTCTGCTGTTTTTGCAAGCTCTAACGCGGCAGCGATGCACATTTCATCGGTGATCGTCCTCGCTCTCACATCAAGGGCACCTCTGAAAATACCAGGGAATCCAAGAGAGTTATTGATCTGGTTCGGGAAATCTGATCGACCTGTTGCGACGATCCTGGCGCCCGCCTCTTTAGCGTCCCAGGGCCAAATTTCCGGAACTGGATTAGCCGTAGCAAAGACGATCGCGTCGTCAGCCATCGATCTTACCATTTCCTTTGTAATGACGTCTGGTCCGGGCTTGGAAGCCCCGATGACGATATCAGCGCCTTCCATCGCTTCCTTAATTCCACCAACCTTACCCTCTACATTTGACTTCAACGCCATTTCCCACTTCTCAGGGTATTTACCTTCAAGATCCGTTCTACCAGGATGCAGAATCCCCTTGCTGTCGACCATGACGATATTCTTAATATTAATTCCCGCAGCGATCAAGACTCGAGCGATCGCGATATTCGCGGCGCCAGCACCGATCATGGCGACTTTTGCCTCTCCCAATTTCTTGCCAACAAGCTTCAGCGCGTTAATTGCTCCTGCCGTGACGATCGTAGCCGTTCCTTGTTGATCATCATGCCAAACTGGAATTTCAACTTCCTTCCGCAGACGATCGAGAATCGTGAAACACTTAGGATGCGCGATGTCTTCTAAGTTAATACCACCAAATGAGGGAACAATCCATTTGACTGCTTGAATGATTTCATCGGGATCCTTCGTGTTCAAACAGATCGGTACCGCATCGACACCTCCCAAATACTTAAAAAGTAGGGCCTTACCTTCCATCACTGGCAGACCTGCTTCTGGCCCGATATCGCCAAGGCCAAGCACTCTTGTACCATCAGTGACAACCGCTACCATGTTCCATTTGTTCGTGTGGCTGTAGACATGCTCGGGATTTTTTTGGATATCCCTGCATGGCTCTGCGACTCCAGGAGTATACCAAATCGCAAAATCCTGGAAGCTACGTATTGGGCATTTTGGGACAACTTCGATCTTCCCCTCATAATAAGGGTGATACTTCATCGCTAGTCTTGCTGGCTCATATGCTTTTTTCAATCTCTCTTCATCAATTTTCTTCTGATTGGGCATTGCAACACCTTTATTCATCTGAACTCCAAGTTAATTCAAATCATGTTGGGGAGTCATTTGTGATCCAACAGGAGCCCATATACGAGCCGTCAAATAAATAATAGTTGATATTTCGTTTCATTACATCGAAATAATCTATTCATTTTCGAAACAAGTAAAAAAAGGCGCATGTAAATATAACACAGTGGAAGGTAAATACCAGCGGCTTTATCAAACATTACAATAACGGATTGCCAGACTTTGCAGCGACGAAGATTATTCGACCATGTTAAACTATTTATATTTCAATAATGCGCAGATTATGTTCCTTGACATGAATTCCGATGTTCTTATCATCGATGGCTTTGTTGATGAGCCCGCGTCGCTCGGTGTCCCGCCGTATATCTCACCACAGATCAGGGCGATCGCGGGGGCCGTTCTAGACGCGGGGGCGACCCCTCATTACATATCAATCAATGACTTGAGAGAACGAATCAAACCACCTGAGGCGCAGATCAGCGTTTTCTTCGGTGGGGTTTCAGTTCCTGGGAAATATCTGAGAGCAATGCCAGCATCGCGGAACGAAATTATTCAATTTTCCAAAGCATTACCAGGGATCAAGATTCTTGGCGGCCCTGCGACGTTCGACGAATACTACGAAGAGACAGGACTTTTCAACCACGTCGCGAAGAGGGATGCAGCCGCATGCGTTTACGATTTTCTTAAATCAGGTAAATTCTCGGCAAGGTGGAGGACGGTGGAAGAATGGAATCGCTGGTTGATCGAGGGGGCACCCGTTGTCAAAAAACACCCCGATTATCCTCAGCCACTGATTGCTGAAATTGAAACATATCGGGGGTGTATTCGTTACCGATCGGGTGGGTGTTCGTTCTGTATCGAGCCGCTCAAGGGCGCACCACTGTTTCGAGAGCCTGAGGACATTATTCGGGAGATCAGAACATTGAAGCGCCTTGGCGTGAGAAATTTCAGACTCGGTGGGCAGACCTGTTTCATATCATACAAAGCTGAGGGTTTTCATGACAATCTCAAACTCAATCCGCAGGCGATCGAAACTCTTCTCTCAGGAATTGCCGACATCGGCGTCGATGTGATCCACCTGGATAACGCCAATCCAGCGGTGATTGCTGAGCATCCAGAAGATGCAAGAGAGATTCTTGAAACTATAGTGGATTATTGTACAAGTGGTAACGTTCTGGCACTCGGAATGGAAAGTGCGGATCCGGTCGTCATTGAAAGGAACAATCTCAATGCCACACCAGAACAGGTCTTCGCCGCGATTAAATTAATAAATGATGTCGGAGCTGAAGTTGGGGACAATGGTCTGCCTAAGCTGCTTCCAGGTCTCAATTTCATTATTGGACTGGATGGTGAAACCAAGAAAACGCTTGAACACAATTTGGCCTTTCTACGTTTTGTTTTGAGAGAGGGGCTACTACTTAGAAGGATCAATGTGAGGCAGGTTATGCCCATTAGGAGGGAATTTAGGCAAGGAGTCGCCCATACAGATTTTCTCAGGTTTAAAGAGACGGTGAGGAAGGAGATCGATAACCCGATGCTGCAGCGAGTCGCCCCAGCTGGAACCGTACTGCGGAGAGTCTATTTGGAGATGAGAGACGGAAAGAAGACATTCGGTCGACAGATCGGAACATACCCCCTACTTGTCGGATTCGATTATCCCCTTGAGCTTGGACGTTTTGTTGATGCAATCGTCGTTGGCTGGGGTTACAGAAGTGTTACCGCAATTGAATTCCCCTTTCCAATCAATACAGCACCACTTGCCGCAGTGAGGTGTCTACCGTCAATCGGCGAGAAGAGGGCTATTCGAATTCTGAAAGCAAGACCGTTCAGAGGATTATCAGAATTGATGAGTGTACTCGACGACCCATCCATCGCTGAGGAAATCGCCCCTATCATCACATTCGACGTCACTGAAAGACCGATAAGTGAGGGCAACGCGAGCGTATCAGTGGTTCGGAAGACGCGGAAAAAATGAAATAAATGGATATGTTTGAATCAACCAATATGGATCCACGTCGCCTTGCAAGATTTCCGTTCTTAAAAGAAGCGATTGCGTATGTGAAGGAGAACGATGTGGATCTCAATGATCTCCTACAGGAATTTATTTTCTCAGAGGCGAGGAGTCGTGGGAAAAGGAGAGTAATGGACGCAATTATCGAAGGGGAAGTCGGGACCTATCCGATCTCAACAGATGAAGAGTGCTTACTCGAAATACTCAGCTATCCCGTCGCTCGAATGATCGTATCCTGCGTAAACGATAGCTACCTGATCAAACGTTACGCACTGGCCGAAGCGGTCACAATGAATAAGAGGCTGGTCCTTGAAAGTGCCGAATCCGTCGCATCCATTGCTGACGAGCTCGGGGTCAAAGTCGCGATCATAGACGAATCGCTGAGAATGCATTTTTCCGATTATTTGAGATACACCTCAAAAATGCGTAGTACTGATTGGAAGCTTGTTAACACGGAAGTGGAGAACGGGTATGTTTATCTGAACAAACACCGGTTTGCAAGAGTGCTCCAACAGGCGCTACAAGAGAAGATCGAAAATGAATTGCCACTTGAAGTATCAAATGAAATCCTGCAACGATTTTCTAAAGATCTCGCAGAAATTCGAACGGCGCTTGAGACAAGGATAGCGAAGTATAAGGCCGAAGACCTCGGAAGAATCAGTATCATTAAGCTACCCCCATGCATGAGAAAACTCGTAGGAATGATTCAAGCAGGCGAGAATATCCCGCACAGCGGTAGGTTTGCAATAACCGCTTTTCTCCATGGGATAGGGCTCTCCCAAGAAGAGATCCTTAAGCTTTTTTCAAGCTCACCAGATTTCGATCAATCGAAAACCCGCTATCAGATCGAGCACATCACAGGGGAAATTTCTGGTACGAAATATACTGCGCCTGAGTGTTCGACAATGAAAAGCTACGGCCTCTGTTATGAGCCCGATTCGCTTTGCAGAAAAATCACACATCCATTTAATTATTACCGAACTAGAAGCAGAAAACGAAAAGAGATCAGTTCTGAGTCAAATCAATCAAAGGTCGCTGGTGATAAAAAATAGAAAAAGGCGACCGAACGAAGAGATTGATGATGTACATGCCAGCATTGTCATGATCTGCGCCCAATGATTGCGTGAAAAGTGGAATTTGACTGGCATAAGGGCCACTCACGCACAACTAAAGTCATTATCTAATCCTTTTCCAAATTACATAAGCCCTCTGTGCTGCAGT
>JARYLV010000032.1 GCA_029907465.1 Methanomassiliicoccales archaeon | reverse complement strand
TGTCGAAACCTATACCACCTGGGGAAATAACACCGTTCTCTGCATCAAACGCAGCGACGCCACCGATTGGAAATCCATAACCCCAATGGATATCTGGCATCGCAAGCGACTTGCCAACAATTCCCGGTAAACACGCCACGTTGGCTGCCTGCTCGGGGGCGTTGTCTGCTTTCACGGCGTCGAGCATTTTGCTGTCGATATATAGAATGCTACTCGTTCTCATGCATTTCTTGTAACTCTGAGGAATTTCATATCGAAATTCGTCGAGCTTGATTAGGGGACCGTTCCATACCATCGCTCCGCACCTCGCCCGTTTATACACGCCTCACTTTATTAAATCTTTCAGATTCTTTAGATTTGTTTTTTTCGTAGGTCATATGCCGTCCAGTGATTTGATAAGTCCGGTTCTGTGATGAGGCATACTATTGTGGATCGCGCCCCTTCATTTTTCTAAAATGAAGTCGCTCTTTTTTGTTTGACCATTGATTCTTAACTGGTCAAAAATTAGAAAGAATTTAATCAAATGGAATCACTCATGATTTTGGGATGCTCGAGGGCGATATGATCTATTCATTAATCTCCCCGCTCACAGGTATTATCGCGTTTACTTTAGGCCTTTACGTTATATTCAAGAATCCCTTTCTCCACGCATCAAGGATTTTCGTTCTAATCATGTCACTTTTCCTTATTGCGGGATTTTTGGATTTTATATTCATGAATATTGCCAGCGAAGAATGGGCTAGGGCCATTGTCAAGGGAATTTTTTTCATCATTGTGCTTATCTACGGGGGTTTTCTCTATCTTTCTTACTTATTACTATCAGGAAATGAATCAATCTGGATTTTCAAGCACAAAACCGAATTTCTGATTGTCTTGATGCTGGCGGCATCATTTCCTCCCCTTCTTGTTGATGAATTGCTGATGACGAGCGTGGGCTGGAGTGTTCCAGACTCTCCTGCAATCTATGCGCTCGAAATCATTCTCGTGAGTTATGCGCTCGCAGCTGTATTCGTACTTGCGAAGGCGTATAGGGCGACTAATATAAAGAGTGCCAAAATTCAATGCGTTCTCATGGCCATGGGCATCATTTCGCCTTTGCTGTGGGCATTGATCCTTTTAATACTTGAATCTCTTCGTGTTCAGAACATATCCCTTCTTTCGCCTGGGTTTCTCATTACTGCCCTCTTCTTCATGTTCGCTGTTATCAAGCAGAAATTATTCATTGTAATGCCAGTGGAGGAAAGAGGCTCTATCGCAAGAAATGGATTAGCGGAGCCACATGGTAATATTCCTTGTTTGGGTCCGGGACAATGCCTTCTCGTTGAGAGGAAAAACAGGGAAATTGGTACTCTATTTTTCTCGATCAAATTGTGAAGGGTTCAAAAGGGCTCCTCATAACAAGAACCTATCCAGATGTTATTAGAGAGAGGTACGGAATCATTGACACGCCAGTCATTTGGCTGGCAAGTCAGCCTGGTCCAGACAAAATCGACCCAACGAATCTCTCAATCATGCAACATCTCATTGGTGAGTTTCTTAGGAAAAGTGAAAATGCAATCGTGATGATTGATGGTGTTGAGTACATCATCTCGAATAATCCAATCGACAGAGTGCTGACATCGCTGCTCTCAATCAGAGACGATATAATAATGATGAAATCGGCTCTAGTTCTCCCCCTGGATCCTGACGTGCTTGAGGAACGCCATCTTTCCATTCTTGAAAGAGAATTTGAACAATTGAAATAGAGGGCCGGGACCGAGATTTGAACTCGGGTCTAGGGATCCACAGTCCCACAGGATACCAGACTACCCCATCCCGGCCATGTGGCGAGAGTGAAGATTTATCCTTAAATAAATGTTTTTCTCGTCGATCGACCGACTAATCTTGAATTTGAAATACAGGGAAGATTCGAGTACTTGTTGGTATTCGCCATTTCGTGGACAATATATTTTTGTGAAATCATCTTCTGGTTAACATGAACCTGTGGAATTGTCCGGAAATACTCACAACAATTAAATCTAAAAGCTCAATTCAATGAGCGAGTAGCATGAAGCGTGATATTATTTCAGTCCGAGACCTTGAACCAGATCTCGATGAACTCCTAGATCTGGCCCTTGATCTCAAGAGCGGGAGAGTAAGTAAAGAAGGGGCTCTGAAGGGAAAAACGCTCGCAATGATTTTTGAAAAACCTAGCACGAGGACGAGGGTCTCCTTCGAAGTTGGAATGGCCCAACTCGGAGGGCACGCTCTTTATCTGAGTCCAAGAGATCTTCAGATAGGCAGAGGCGAAACGATTGCCGATACTGCCCGGGTGCTCAGCAGATACGTTGACGCCATTATGTACCGGGCCTTTAGCCATGAGATGATGCTCGAACTTGCGAGAAATGCGACAGTACCTGTGATCAACGGGCTTGATGATCTCGAACACCCGTGTCAGATTATGGCAGATCTTCTTACAGTGAAAGAGAAAAAGGGAAAACTGAAAGGGATCAAGATGGCGTATGTGGGCGATGGGAACAATGTGTGTAATTCCCTTCTCCTCGGAGCTGCGATCGTGGGAATGGATTTCGTCGCCGCTTGCCCCAATGGTTATGAGCCAAACAACGAAATCGTCGCCGATGCGGTGTCGATTGCAAAGAGAAAAAACTGCATATCAGAAGTCATAAATGATCCTTATGAGGCTGTTAAGGACGCCGATGTTGTCTATACAGATGTCTGGACTTCAATGGGCCAGGAAAATGAGTCAGAAGAACGTGAGAAGGTCTTTGCGCCTTATCAGGTCAATTCGAAGCTTCTTGCGAATGCCAAAAGTGACTGCATCGTGATGCACTGTCTTCCAGCCCACAGAGGGCATGAGATTACCGACGAGGTCATCGACGGTGAGCGGAGTGTCGTATTCGACCAGGCGGAAAACAGGCTTCACGCTCAACAAGCGATCCTCCTAAAGGTCATTCGGTGAATCTCGTTGATAGCTGCTCTTCAATAATCCTTTCAATTTCTTCGATGAACTGCATTTCTTTTCCCGAGTCGATCGTAGCACCAGCTGCGATGTTATGCCCCCCTCCGATCCCGCCGACTCTTTCCGACGCCCTTTTAACCGCTTCCGCAAGATCAAGACCTTTTCTCACAAGTTCCCTCGTAGCTCTTGCTGAAACTTTCACTTTATTCTCTTCAGAATAGGCAAAAGCGACAATCGGAATGTCGATAGAAACTTCTCCTGAGCCAAGGACCATTCCTGCCACGATGCCGACGATGCTATCTAGTATTTCGTCCCTTCCATGGAAGTACTGGACAGCCCTCCCTTTTATTACTCCCACTTCTTTTACAAGGGCAATTGCATCTGCCAGATTTCCTCGGTGGTTCTGAAGCAGACGCATGCCACTTTGGAGTGCCTCGCCCCTGTCACCTTTACATATTCTCATCCCAATATGTCCCTCGCCGTACCTTCCACACGCGTTCAACAAAGTTGAAAACTCTTTTGCGTCGTGCAGCGCGGTTTTCGGTCTCTCGTCTTCGATGATGTAGACATCGCCGATCAGTCTCTTAACCGCCCAGTGGCCACTTCCCGAATCGAGTAGGTGGTGACAGAGAGCTGATGCGATCTTCCTTTTTTCCTCAAATGTTAAATCAACCCAAGATCGCCAGACCTCTCCCTCGACGAGAGGAATATCAAGATGCGCAAGGAATCTTTCGCACGAGACTGCATCATTCGTCAACTGGGGGAGTATTGGATCAGTTGAATATTGTAACATTTTGCTGATAGGTCTTGTCTCCCTACCGAAAATACGAATATCTCGGATCGCTGTCATTTTTTTCTGCTCTCTAGCCTCTTCAAGAATCAGCGTGTTGATTCCTGTAAGTCTACATTCTGCAGAGTCCTGGAGGTCTCCAACCGCCCCCACAATCGCGAGAGGGGCTAAATCTTTGTTCTTTTCTGCCATCTCCCTTGCGACCATGTAGGTTGTGCCAGCGCCACTTATATGCAGAGAGCCATCGATGCCGAATAAATGGGGGTTGAGGTGCTTTTGAAGGAAACTCAAAAGGCTGATCCTCCCTTTCGCCATTCTTTGTCCAGCACTTGGTTCAGGTAGATGGTGGTCGGTCACACACGCGCAGGGATGCGAGATTTTTGAATACACACCGCTTCCCATGTCAACGAGCCAAACCACGTCAGCTGGATCCCCGTTGATCCGTGCGATTTCCATTTCGTCTAGTCTTTTAACAAAACGAACAGAGTGTTCGATCCCTTCCCTTTCAAGCGCGGTCGAAGCTATTGATGCCCCGCATATGCCGTCGGCATCGATGTGGGCGATAATGGAAACTCGGGTAGCACCGAGCAGGATCTCTGCGATATCCTTCGCCGCATTTGTGAATCCCTGGAGATCCGATATTTTCGGCGGTGTCACATGCTCACCTTGCCCATCTATTCTTGCATTCCCGCGGACTGTATCAGTTTGTCTTCAAGTTGCCGATAGGCATATTTTGCAATGGTTACGAGATTTCTAGTATCTTCCTCATTATATCTCTTGAGAAGTTCGAGGGCGTTTCGACTTCCTTTCTTTTCCCATAACCTCCATAAATAAGCTGCATGTTCACCTGTGAGAAACTCCACGGGCCTGTCCCTCTTTATCCCAATGAGACGCTCGACATTTTTCAGACCTCCAGTCATACCTATGCGACTGCATGCATGGCGAAGATCAAAGTGGGGAACGTCGGGGATCGAAAAGGGAAAATAGCGTCGCAAGATCGGCAAATCAAAGCTACTGCCGTTGAACGATACGAGCATTTTACAGCCTAATAAAAATTCACGGAGGTTCTCTTCGTTGAGGTCGTAACCTCTGATGAACACTCGTGTCTCTCCCTTTCGATGGATCCCGACCATTGTTAGCCTGCAATTCTGATGAAGTCCATCAGTTTCTATATCAATATATGCAGCATCTTTTTCAAATGAAGAATAAAGTCGCCAGTATTCGAGTGAGGGCAACATGCGAACAAAATACTGGGAATATCCTGAGTCAAGAAAATTCTGTGCCGTCTGAAGGATTCTATCACATTTTTCTTTTCGACGTCCCGAGAATCCGATTATGGACTTTGCATTGATGAAGCTGTCCCATTCGCTAATTCCCCTTTTCCACAGCGCTATTTCTGTAGCTCTTCCGACAGAGGGCAGAATGATGAAAGAACGCCGGATCATTTCTTCGCCTATAAAGACTGACAGCTCTTGAATAGTTTTTGTAGGGATTTGCGAAAGTGCTTTTCTTCATGGCGTTGCTATAAAAATGAATGGTGCGTGGAAAAGGGAATAAATATGGTGGGTCCCGATTGATAGAGCCAATTGCCTGAAGCGGAAATTTAGGTGAGAGAAGGAAATAAATATTTCCTAGTTAAGACGTTGCTTGGCCGGTACCAAAATGGAAGTTTATGAGATAATGCCAGGAGTTCTGATCGCAAATGATCTTTGTCTCGTTCATGAATCAGAAGGTTTAGTGGCAATTGCGGATCTCCATATCGGCATGGAATCAGCATTGGAAAAGGAGGGTATTCTTATTCCACGGATGCAGACGACGACAATGAAGAACTCCCTCATTAAGATCATCGATAAATATTCTCCGAATAGGATCCTCGTCGTCGGCGATTTAAAACATGAATTTAGCAAGAATCTTGAACAAGAATGGAATGAGGTTCGATCGGTACTCTCGTTACTCCGCGAACATTCAAATGTTACTCTCATTAAAGGGAACCATGACAATTACCTCAAGACAATTGCATCGAAAATGGGAATAGAAGTCCTCGATAGTTTTTCGACAAGTAATATGACTTTTGCCCACGGTCATATAGATATCGATCGAAGACCGCTTGTCATGGGGCATGAGCACCCATCCGTGAAGATTTTGGATAGTGTGGGAGCGGTGATCAAGTTGCCGTGTTTTGTCTTTCTTAGGAAGGAAAAAGTCATCGTTCTCCCCGCATTCAGCCCCCTTGCAATTGGAGTCGACATCGCGAGAGCGATGCCATATGACTGCCTATCGCCTATACTTCAAAAAGCAGATCTGCCAAAGGCAGAAGTCTTTGCGTGCAGTGAGGTTGGCCTCCTAAAACTCGGGAGAATTGAAGCAATCAGATCTCTCTCCGAATGATCAATTTGTTGACAGGATTTCATCACGCCTGGAAGTAGCCTTGTAACTGGACATTCACAACTAGATGATATGTCTGGATAATTAAGATGTCTTTTCCTATTCATTGAAAGGATGCGGAGCTGCTAGTGTAGTAATAACCTTGCTGAGAGACGGAAACTAAATTTAGATTTAAATCTATGAAAAGTTATGAGTATATCATAAAATTCATTGAGGTGCCACTAAGGCGCTTGAAAAACCGAAAGAGGTCGTTGGCTGTGCCTGAATGTATTGTCTGTGGTTTTCCCCTGCAGAAAAACCAAATCAAGTGCCCTGTTTGTGGAGCGTCCCAATACGAAGAGGATGATTACTAAATCTAGCAGGAATGATGATGCAGGAGACTGTTGCGAGGTACTGGATCACGGAGGGAGAAGGGGTAAGATGCCTCTTATGCCCCCATCGGTGTTACATCAGTGAGGGCAATAGCGGGTTCTGCTTGGCGAGAACCAATCATCGGGGTATTCTTCGATCGACGAATTATGGCAAAATTTGTGCATCGGTCGTCGATCCTATTGAAAAGAAACCTATATTTCATTATAAGCCAGGTGGAAAACTCTATTCGCTTGGAACATTTGGATGCAACATGGATTGTGCAAATTGTCAGAATTTTAGTATTGCAAGATCATCAGGCACTGATATGGAATATCGGTCTGTGACTAGTGATGCGGTCGTGAGAGAAGCTGTCGATAAGGGAGTCGACGCAATTGCATGGACTTTCAATGAGCCTATCGTATGGTACGAATTTGTACTTGACGTATCGAAGGAGGCGAAGAGTTACGGTCTCTTTTCTGTTATCAATACCAATGGTTTCATTGAGAGAGAACCTCGCAATGAACTATTTAAGCACATTCAGGTCGCAAATATCGATGTGAAAGGGTTCACCGACGAATTCTACCGAACGAATTGTCGTGCGCAGCTTCCAACTGTGCTTGAAACATGTGTCGATGCAAAGCAGGCTGGTGTTCATGTCGAACTAACCTATTTACTCATCCCGGGGACGAACGATAGCGCTAATGAGATCGAGCGATTCTCAAATTGGGTTGTTGATGAACTGGGTTCGGAAACTCCTGTGCACTTTTTCAGATTTCAGCCTTCATACAGACTTTCACATCTCCCGCCACAGTCCATCGAGAAATTGAGGGAAGCTTATGAGATTGCGAAGAAATGTGGAATCAAGTATCCTTACCTTGCAGGGGTCATAGGGGACGAACATCAGAATACATACTGCCATCGGTGCGGTGCGATTGTTGTTGAAAGAAAAAGCGAAGCAGTCAGCGAAAAGGTATGTTCAAAAAAGGGCGAGTTAAGCCGTTTCTGTCCGACATTTTCGCAGGTGAAAGTCTACCTTCATGATGGCAGATGCCCCTCGTGTGGAGAGCACATCCCTGTTTTTTTGGCCGATTAAATCACCAATTGTTAACATGTGGATTGAGTTGGATGGTGTATCCATCCATAAAAGGGTTTATAATGGAGCACCCCAATCCAAAAACACATCCCAAATTGTGGAGGGAGCGCTGAATGAGTAATGAAATTCTTGACAAGCTAGCTGAAGTCGTTGTAAAAGGGAAAATCAAAGAAGCAAAACCGCTGGCGGAACAAGCACTCAACGCGGGAATACTACCACAAACGATTATCTTCGATGGTTTGAGCAAGGGAATGGCTGTTGTTGGTGAGAAATACGAAAAGAAGGAGTACTTCTTGCCTCAGGTTCTTTTGTCTGCCCAAACAATGTACGCCGCACTCGATGTTGTTCTTCCTAAACTCAAAGTTGAGGCTGCAGGTGCAAGCGGTAAGATTGTCATCGGCGTCGTAGAGGGGGATGTCCATGATATCGGAAAGAACATCGTCAAAGCGATGCTTACTGGCGCTGGCATGACGGTATTTGACATGGGTAGAGATGTGCCGCTCAAGAAATACATTGAAAAAGTTCAGGCCGAAAAGGCCGATATTCTGGCGACATCCACGCTTATGACTCCAACCCTCGCGGGAATGAGAGAGCTTGAAAGAATGCTCAAGGAAGCGGGGTTGAAGGGACCGGTAAAGACGATGATCGGCGGTGGTGCGACTTCAAAAGAGTTCGCAGCTCAGATCGGTGCCGATGCTTGGGGATATGATGCGATCGAGGCTGTGAAGATCGCAGAGGATCTTCTTAAGAAAAAGTAAATTAGTTTCTGAGGGCTCAGCCCTCTAGTAATTTTTTTTACATCGTCTGTAAATCTCGATGTCCCTCATATTGAACAATAGCGTGGTCTGAATGCCGATCACTGACGCAAAGGGCGTATCTAAAGATTGCAGTTTAGGTCTTGGAATTGACACCGGTGGCACCTTTACGGATGGTGTTGTGGTCGATTTAACCAACCAAAAAGTTCTCGCAAAGGCGAAGAAACCAACCACGTACCATGACCTTTCGATTGGTATAAGAAATGCTGTCTCTGAGGTTCTTAAGATTGGTAGTTTTAGACACGCAGACATCGGACTCGTCGGTATTTCGACGACAATCGCAACAAACTCAGTGCTCCAGGGACGAGGAGGTCGCGTAGGTCTGATAGGGATTGGCTGGAAGCCTCAGGACAACTGGAAACTTGGTTGTGACATTTCCAGATTTATAAAAGGTGGCCACGATTCAGTAGGGAATCAGAATGAGCCACTCGATGAAGATGCGCTTGAATCGGCGATTACAGAAATGCAACATCATGTCGACGCGGTGGTGGTATCGAGTATTTTCAGCATATGCAATCCAGCCCATGAAATTAGAGCAAAAGAGATCATCAGGAAGCACACAGACATTCCAGTCGTCTTAAGTCATGTTCTAACTGGTGACCTTGGCATCTATGAGAGAACAGTCACGGCTCTCCTCAATGCAAAATTAATTCCCATCATGAGGCAATTCATGTCTTCGGTCGAGAAATCCCTCAGAGACCTAGATCTTGCAGCACGGATCATGGTCTTTAAGGGTGACGGCGGTTTGATGTCGCTTGAAATGGCGCAGGAGCGGCCAATTGAGACGATTCTGTCTGGCCCTGCTGCAAGCCTCATGGGTGGAAAGGTCCTGGGTCATGTTGAAGATTGCATCGTTGTCGACATCGGAGGGACTTCGACGGACATTGCTTTTATGGAGCGCGGTTTCCCAAGACTAACTCAAGAGGGCGCTGTCGTCGGAGGTTGGAGAACGCGTGTCAAAGCAATTGACATTTGGACGTGCGGGCTCGGTGGGGATTCGATCATATGGCTTAATGACGATGGCGAGATTTGCATCGGACCGGAGCGGGTCGTGCCTCTCGCAATCGCCGCCCTGTCATCAAATAGATTCAAAGAGCGGATGAAGAAGTATTCTGATACTGGTTTTTATGTTTCGGCATCTGAAGACTTTTCTGGCTTAAAAGAAAATGAAGCGAGAATTCTCAGATTTTTAAATGAAGTTGGGCCATCTGCACTTTTTGAAATCATGGATGGCGTCCCTGAAGTTGTGCTGACGAGAGATGTTCTCAATAATCTTAAACAGAGGGGGCGCGTACTCCAAACAGGAATAACACCAACAGACATTATGCATGTCGCTGGACTTTATCAAGTAGGGGACGTTGAAGCGGCTGAAATCGGCGTCGATTTTATTGCAAACAAGACAGATCTCTCGCGTGACCAATTCGTTACAAAAGTGCTCGAACGTATGGCTACACGTGTTGGCGAGGAGATCATTCGCAAGATCATCTTTGATGAAATTGGTACATCAGCGGGTTCAAAGGCGCTAACTTACGTACTGCAAGCATGCACTGGTGAGAAGCGATTCAGGAATCTTGATCTAAAAGCAACTTTTGACCGGCCCATCGTTGCGATCGGCGCGCCGGCTAGAATTTTTGCAGAGCCTCTTGCGAAAAGGATAAACGCAGAGGTCATCGTCCCTGAGCATCATGACGTAGGGAACGCTGTAGGTGCCGTGTGCAGCCGTGTCACTGAGTCCGTTACAGTGCATATTTATCCAAAGGATTGCAAGTTCCTCGTCTTTGCCCCGGGGACAACTCCCATCGATTATATGCACGTCGAGGAAGCACTCGCTGCCGCAAAGTCATACGCCGGACGTTTTGTCAGGGAACGTGTTGAATCGGCTGGAGTCGAGGGTGAAATACAGGTGAAGTTCGACGTCAGCGAGCGCCGCTTTTGTGATGGATATGGCAAAGAAATGAAATTCATTAACTGGATTGATGTTAGGGCAACAGCAATGGGCATCCCTAAGCTTTACTGATCTCTGAGGTGAATTTAAGAAAATTATCGGCGCAGATTCAACGATTTATGAAACAATGTTGCATATATGGATCGCAAAATGGATAATAATGTGATCTTTTGCGAAACATTGAAGTAGATCGGTCTCGATAAGTTAAAAAGCAGGTTATTGATGATTCCATAGGAGGGAAATTTTGTGGATAACGGAATGAAACCGAGAGATCGGGTAATGGCAGCTCTCAACCGAAAGCCGCTAGACAGACCTCCAGTAGTCTGCTTCACACAGAGTGCGACTGTGGATCAAATGGATGCTGTTGGTGTTTACTGGCCTGATGCACACACCGACCCTGAAAAAATGGCGACACTCGCTTTGGCAGCGAACAAGGTTTTTGGGCTTGAATCGGCTCG
>JARYLV010000031.1 GCA_029907465.1 Methanomassiliicoccales archaeon | reverse complement strand
ATTCGGCGATCACCGGATCATAGGCTTCTTGCGCCTACCCGGCGCTTATCGCAGCTTGACACGACCTTCTTCGGCGCTCGAGCCGAGCCATCCCCCAAACGGCGTAGCAGGCCGCTGACTATCGGCTTAACACACGTCCGGGCTGCGTATGATTGGAATCATTGAACGCCAGGAACCTTCCACTTTCCTGGTCGTTCTCTCCGCTTCCCCGGGAAGGAATCCTTCACGGGTGCATGCGATGAATCATGATCTGCCTTGAACCATCAAGATGTGATGGTCTGCGGCGGCTTGCCTCCATATCTAAGGGGCTATAAATACGTTATTCCTTGGGGGAATAACGGCCTGTTGGAACATCCCGCAGGCAATCTCTTTTATCATTCGGTTCTTATTTAAGCATTTCGAACCTTCCACGATTTTATCTGTCAAAGATATACCCGTGCGAACTCCAATTCACCTGACAGTTCAATCCAATCCCATATTTTCCAGTCTACTCGAGGAGGCTCAACGAAGATACGTTCCAACCTCACGAAACGGCGCCGACGTCTTCAATATCATCATCCGCTTTTCTTATATGGTACTATTGGAAAGAGAAATTCTACATCAGTGAGGACCTCGACCTTGTTGATCTCACCAATCTTTCTGGCCAACCTGTTCCTATCTATCCACACTGGAGTTATGCCGGCATTGCGTGCTCCAATAAGGTCTATTTCAGGTACATCGCCAACATACACGCATTGTTCAGGCTTCAGGTCAAACTTTTCGATTGTCCATTGAAATATCCGCGGGTCGGGTTTTTCAACGCCAACTTCTTTTGAGATTGTGATGATGTCGAGATAATCTGCTAGAGATAATTTGACAAGAGCCTCTTTGATATATTGTTCGCCATTCGCAATCACACCGAGTAGACATCCTCTCTTTCGTAATGCCTCAAGTGCGGGCTGCGCGTCAGGATAGGCAACCCAGATATCTGGTGATCTAAATTTACTCGCAACGTACGCAGCGATATTACCATCTTTATCCTCGATACCACAATTTCTTATGAGTGTGGATGAAAATTCCACCCAAAATTTGTTTTTCTCCTCCTCAGACTTAATCGTATACCCTTTGTAGGGAACGAGCATTTCTGTCGTCAGGAAAGCTATTTTCGCGGATGGAATCGTCGTGTGTATTCCAAGTTCTTCCAAAAAGCTGACGAGTATCGATTCCTTGCTCCCTCTGTATGTGATCAGGGTTTCTGATGCGCTAAAAAAGAAAGCACACTTTTCTTCAATCCATCCGAACTGCATTTTTCGTCGACACCCCTTGCAAGTAATTCTTTACGAGCTGCGGAATCTCAAACGGAACTTTAGCGACAATTGCCCCTGCTTTCTCAAGCGCTTCAATCTTGCTCTCCGCCGTCCCTTTCCCTCGGGCAATGATTGCCCCAGCATGCCCCATTCGCTTTCCCTGAGGAGCCGTTCTACCGGCAATGTAGGCAAAGACCGGCTTGCTTACGTATTGTTCGATGAATTTTGCCGCCTCCTCTTCCGCCGTACCTCCTATTTCCCCAATGAGGACGATTGCCTTTGTGTCATCATCCTTTTCGAAAAGACCAAGAACGTCGATGAACCCTGTGCCCACAACAGGGTCACCACCAATTCCGATGCATGTCGATTGTCCAATTCCAGATCTGCTGAGTGCATTTACGATTTCATACGTCAGTGTTCCGCTCCGGGAAACGACACCAACATCCCCCTTCAGAAAAATCGAGTTGGACATGATCCCAATTTTTGCGATACCTGGAGAAGCGATTCCTGGACAATTTGGCCCAATAATCCTCGCACCTTTGAGTTTAGCGTATTCGATGAATTCGATCGTATCACGAACTGGTATATGTTCAGTGATGACTACGATCGTCTTAATCCCAGCGTCAATGGCTTCTAACACAGCATCGCGCGCATGCGGTGCGGGTACGAATACGATCGATGAGTCGGCACCGGTCTTCCTCACAGCATCTTTCATCGTGTTGAACACCGGCGTCCCGTGCACTTCCTCTCCACCTCTGCCCGGCGTAACGCCACCAACGACTTTTGTGCCGAACTCTTTCATAGCCAGTGTCTGTTGTCGGCCCTGATGACCGGTGATTCCCTGCACGATGACTTTTGTTTCCCCGGAAATGATGATTGACATGATCAGGAACCACCTAACTCGCTTGCAATTTTACATGCCTCATCCAGATCTTCCAACACATGAAATCCTTCTCTCCTGAGCATTTCCTGTGCGAGTTTCTCGTTTGTACCTTTCAATCTAATCACGATAGGAATGTCTAATCCTAGTTCGTTTTTCACAGATATTATCCCAGAAGCGACACTATCACACCTTGTCATTCCACCGAAGATATTTATCAACACAACCTTAGGTTTGGCACGCAGTGCAAGTTCAAGGGCGCATTCTACCTTCTTTGAGTCGTCCGTACCCCCGAGATCTAGGAAGAGACCTCCTCTGCCACCGTAAAAACTGAGGTTGTCAAGCGTCGCCATTGTCAATCCAGCGCCATTTGCAATTACGGCGATATCACCATCGAGTTGGACGAGAACCAGGGAATTCTTACGGGCTTCCCTTTCCAATGGCGTTAATTCTTCCTCCAATTCCGAAAACTCTTGATGCCGAAATAGCGCGTCATCATTGATCACCATTTTCGCATCGGCTGCCACAATTTGGTCATCGTCGGTGAGGACAAGAGGGTTGATTTCAAGCAGTTCGCAATCAAGAGACCAAAAAATGTTCCATAGGTTCTTGATAGTCTTCCAAGCTAAGGTGCTGGCTCTCTCCGGTACTTCAATGAATGAGAGTATCTCTCTAATGTGATAATCCTGCACACCGATGAATGGATGGACGACAAACCTACCAATTCTATCATCCGGCACATCTTCGATATCGATACCGCCATCCGGACTCGCCAATATAATGGGTAGACCAATACCTCTGTCAATAGTAATGCCAATGTAAAATTCCCTCGCGATATTGAGGTATTCCTCGACAAGGACCTCTTTTGGAAAATATCCATTGACATTCGTTTGGAGAACCTGGAGAATCGCATTTCTTGCATCATCAGAATTCATGACTTTCTTGATCGCACCAGCTTTACCCCGACCACCAACGGGTACTTGTGCTTTTATAATGGCAGGTACGGGCATCTCCTTGAGCTCATCGAAACTTCTTATGACAAATCCTTTTGGAACCGGGATGCTGTATGGTCGCAGCAATTCTTTGGCCTGGTACTCAAGAAGCCTCATCTTCCACCGATCCTTAAAATATGTGGAATATATATTTGCATTGTTCACGCCTCTTATGTTCTTATAAAAAGGATCATGGAATGGATTGTCATCAATTTATTTGAAATCCAATCAACAACGAATTATCAAAGAAATTAAATATTGAATCAAGCTTCAGAATCTTGAAATGAGCGTTCATTGCCTGCCAGGTGTAGGACTGGATTCAAATATTTATTTAGTTACGGGCAATGATCCATTTATTGTTGATACTGGCACGGGTATTCGCACAAAGCATATTATTGATCAGATTTCACGAGTCGTTTCTCATCAAAAAATCGGGCGAATTGTTCTAACGCATCGACACTTTGATCATATCGGAGGTGCGCGTTTTTTAATGAAGGAATTTGGAGCGGAAGTTTATATTCATGATTTGGACGCCCCGCCCTTACGCGAAGGTGATGGATGGGCAACTCTCTCAGAATTGGGAGGCATAAAGACTGAACCCATCAACGTAAAATCAGTTCGGGAGGGCGATGTCTTTTCGAGCGGTGATCATGAATTCAGAGTATATCACACACCTGGACATACTATTGGAAGTATTGCCCTTTACGATGAAATAACGGGATCCCTTATCTGCGGAGATACCGTGTTTGTGGGTAGCGTCGGACGATGGGACCTCCCTTCCGGGGATTATGATGAATTAGTAAAATCTCTCCATCGCCTCCTTAGTCTTGGCGCGGTCGACCTTTATCCTGGTCACGGTCCTTTTTCATTGGGAGATGCAAGGCATCAGATACTAAGTGCGCTAAAATGTTTGGGAGAGATCTGAATGGAGCTGATATCGTGCAAGAAAAAGAATTGCCCAGTGTGTGACCTGCGAGAATCGAAAATCAGAGAAATAGCGGATGGCGTGAAGCAAGGGAAGCTCGTGATCTATCCAACGGAAACCTTGTATGGATTGGGTGCAAACCCCTTTGATGAGTCTGCCATCAAGAAAGTCTACATGGTGAAGAGAAGACCGTTTGATATGCCATTGTCGATAGCCGTACGGGATGTGAATATGCTAGAGGAGTTCGCTGTACTCGATAACAAATCAAGAAAACTCATTTCGAAATTTACGCCGGGACCGATAACGATTCTCTTGATGAAAAAAGGGAATATTCCAGACATCTTGACATCTGCAACACCTGAAATTGGAATTCGTATACCTGATCACCCATTAGCGCTCCGTCTGATCGAGCAGTGCGGTCCGATCATTTCAACCAGCGCCAATCTTCACTCGCGACCTGACCCGACAACAGCTCAAATGGCGATTGCAGACATCGGGAATGAAGTCGATTATTGCTTCGATTGTGGGCCGTGTCGTGTTGGAAAACCGTCAACGATCGTCCAGGTGACTGATAATGGAATAGAGATTATCAGACAAGGTGCAATTTCACGTGAGGCGATAGAGGCGGCACTCAATGAATGAATATGCACTTCAGTGCTTGAAGAAAGCCGGTGCGATCGCTGGAGAAGCGCGTCAATTGGGTCTTGATTTGATCGACGAGGGTGTCCGGTATCTAGATCTCGCGGTCGAGGTCGAAGAATTTATTAAGAGGAGAGGTGCCAAACCGGCCTTTCCAGTTAACATCAGCGTAAACGAAGTTGCGGCTCACTACACGCCAAGTTCCGATGATGACAAGCGGTTCAAAGAGGGAGATATCGTTAAGATCGATGTCGGAGCACACATCGATGGATATATCGGCGATACAGCGGCGACGGTTGAAATAAAGACGCGGAAGCAAGAAAAACTAATTCGTGCTGCCGATGAAGCGCTGCGTATTGCCCTCGATATTGTCTGCGATGGGGTTTCAGTCAGTATGATCGGTGGGGCTATTGAGCGGACGATCAAAGGAGCGGGATTCCGTCCTGTTGTCAACCTTACAGGCCACAGTATGACGCGATACAATTTGCATGCTGGACTCAGCATTCCGAATATTGATGACGGGATACAAGCAAAGATTCGCAATGACATGGTGCTTGCCATTGAACCATTTGCAACGGACGGGACTGGAGAGGTGAGGAGCGGTAAACCTGGGAACATCTATAGGGTGCTTACAGAAAGGCCGATTAGGGATGAAAAAGCCCTCGAGTTCTTCAGGCAAGTCCACGAGCGGTTTAATTCCCTGCCTTTCTGCGAAAGGTGGTGTCATGAAATTGATAGGAACGCCTCTTCCATGATCAGGACACTTCACAGACACGGCCTGATTTCAAGTTATCCAGTGCTGAATGAAATCAAAGGGGGAATCGTTAGCCAGGCAGAACACACTATCATTGTTCATGATTCAAAAAGTGAAATCACGACGATCATAAAGGGAAATTTGTAAACGATTTCATTTCTTTTTTCTGCTTTTGAGATATTCCCCGGTACGACGCAGTCCTTCTCTAATCTTTTCTGGTGTCTCAACAAGCGGACCATATGACACGCGAACCCCATTGATGAGTGAATCGCCGAATCCGATTCCTGGTATGAAAAGAACGCCCGTGTTTTTCAAAATCTCGTGAACCAGAGGCTCCGCTGTTTCGCCGAGATCCATAACTGTATATAAAGCACCCTGTGGAACCAATCTCCTACATCCGCAGTACTCATCAATCGCTTCTACAGTAACTCTTGCGGCATTCTTGTATCTATCATTCCACATGTTCACATAGGTCCTGAGGCTTCCGTCAGCAATCGACTCTTCGAGATAGATTGCCATGGCGAGTTGATGAAAATGATCACCACAAAGGATTGAGTATGCAAGCATCGTCTCCATCGCTTCAACAACTTTTCTTGGCGCGCAAATCCAGCCCAGTCGGCGACCAAGAGCTCTTGACCATTTTGATGCGGAATAAATGAGGACTAAATTCTCATACTCCTCAGGTGACCACGAATAATATTCAGGGAGGGTCTCAATGAAATACTGCCATTTGTACGCATAATCAATCACAAGGTATGAGCCATTGTCCTCGCATATCTCCAATGCTGCTTCAACAAACTTCTGTGGGATGATTTGACCAGTTGGGTTGTCTGGGGTCGCGAGCATCACGACTTTTGGCCTGTAATTCTTGAAAATCTCTTCTAGTTTGATAATCGCTTGATCGACATCAGGGAGATATTCCCATTGAATGGGATCGAATGCCCTTAGATGAACGACTCTAGTGTTGGGAACCTGGGACTTGTCGTTGTTGCAAAATTGATTACCAGTCCAATCTGTCAAAGCCAGCATGAGTTGACCATGGTAATTGACATATGTAGGGTCGAGCAAAAGGATGTTATCGTGGGGATCTGCCAGCACACGCAAGAGGTCATAGGTGAGCTCAGTTGAAGACGCGCCAACATGTATATTTGCCTCGCCTGCGTTGACCCCAAAGAGAAATTCGTCCATTTGAGCTAGTGCTCTTCTGCATTCCGGTATGCCTGGAATTGGCGGATATCCTCCTGCCTGGTGAAATTTTTCCCGATCCGAGCATATATCTGCATAAATTTCTCGCAAACGTTCGGGTGCGTGATGTCCGACCCAACCGCCGCCGAATGATATGACATCTTCTGGGTTGAGCCCCATCTTTTTGATGTTTCTTTCATCCGCTAGTTTCATCATCGATCGAATGGCTGACGGTCTCGTCATGATGGTATTGATTAACTTGGAAAGGCGATGCTCAGTCAAGGAATTCACTGGGCAGTAATATCAATTCCTATATAAAAATCCAAAGCCGAGTACTCGAATCTCCACGGTTTCCGTGTCCACATCAAATTGTTTCGCGAAAAGAAAAAATATGTCCATAGATCAAATCAGGATATGCCAATCTTCCCCCATTGATCTATTGGTTGAAAACGCATTTCGTCTTACTATTCTTTTGTGGGATGTCATCTCATCGTGGAAGTGACTCGAGCCAATATGTTCTTTCGATTATGAGACCAAACTTTTTTTCCGAATAAGGTTTAATTAGGGACCTGTTGTTTAGGAAAATTTGCAGCGCGAGGGTAGCCAAGCCTGGTCAATGATGAAGTCAAAACCATCGACCAATGGCGACAGACTCAAGATCTGTTCCTGAAGAGGTTCGCCGGTTCAAATCCGGCCCCTCGCACTTCGTTTTTCTGTTCCGAATTCATTTCGATTCTTCGATTCTCATTTTTTGGCTGATTATTAGCTCACGATTTTTGCGTGGCCAGACCATCATCTGGACTCATATCAGCGAGAGGGGGTTCGATAGGTAAATTATGCAAAAATTTTTCACCTAGCCAATATGATCTGTTCACATCAATTCAATTCAGTATCCGTGAGATTTCCATTTATGAACGATATTGAGATTTCCACGATAATTGCGAAATGATTTCTATTTAATGCAAAAATGTCTTTCTAATCCAGACCTGACAACCTCCATGATTGGAAATCTGTTTGGTGTTGGGGATTGGGAAAAAAAAGAGAGCGTAGATATGCCTGGGACTACTATTCCAACTGATTATTCTCTGGATCGGAATCTCCAGGTGCCTTCACTACCTCACTGCTTGTAAAGTCTTTTCTTGACTTAGGGGTCATATCACACAATTCCCTTGTTGCATCGTGCCCCTCAGAACATGCCGAATTGATCATTTCGTTATTAATAGAGACACATCAGTTTCATTAGCGGCTCTGTCAATGAATTTGATTTTTTCTAGAATTTCTATTACCTCTTATTCGCTCATTGTTGCAACAAAAGCATAAGGATAAAGTTCTAGGTTGGACAAAGACGGCTGGCTCAGACTTGCACACTCAATGTGAAGCGGATGAGAATCATAATTTGGAGAATTCAACTTTAGAGAAGTTCTCCTTTCGATTTTCATCGGTTCTTAAGGTTTGTCCTACTATTACCTGATTTATTTTCTCGCAAAATAATGTCCTCAAAAGTTGCTCTTCTTTCGTTCTCAGGAACGATCTTTTCCTGTTTTTTGCGAGATTATTTAATTGGGTTTTGTCCTAAGTCATTCTCATCGTGATGGGAATGCCCTCAGCATACAGAACGATTGAAACAGACGTCCTCGTCATTGGTAACGGGGGAGCGGGTCTCCGTGCGGCAATTGAAGCAAGTAAGTTCAACGTCGATGTCCTGATTGTGTCAAGAACTCTTCCTGGAAAAGCCCACACAGTCATGGCAGAAGGCGGTATAAACGCGGCGTTAGGTAATAGAGATCCTACTGATTCGATTGATGAGCATTTCAGGGACACGGTTATCGAGGGCGCATTTCTTAACAACCAGAAGCTTGTTGAGATTCTTGTTAAAGAGATTCCTGATAGAATTTTTGATCTTGAAGAATATGGCGCAGTTTTTGATCGCACACCAGAAGGAAAAATCGCCCAGCGACCCTTCGGCGGACAGAGTCACCCGAGGACATGCTATCTTGGTGATGAGACAGGCCATGAAATGCTCATGGGACTTGTCGAAGAAATTCGCCGAAGGAATATTCGACACCTCGATGAGATACTAATAACACGTCTCTTGAAGAATAATAATCGGTGCGTCGGTGCCTTTGGTATTGAGATGAAAACTGGTTATTATCTGGTATTCAAATCAAAAGCAACGGTTTTGGCGACTGGTGGTGGTTGCAGGGTTTATAAAGTCACATCAAATCCCGAGGAAGCTACTGGAGATGGCTACTCGATGGCCTACGACATCGGGGCTGAGCTGATGGATATGGAACAGGTGCAGTTCCATCCTACGGGGATGATCTATCCCGATTCTGCTCGAGGAATCTTGGTGACAGAAGCCGTGAGGGGCGAGGGTGGAATTCTGGTCAATGCTCTTGGTGAGAGATTTATGGCAAAGTACAGTCCTGCTCAAATGGAGCTTTCCCCGCGGGACGTCGTGGCCAGATGTATTTATTCAGAGATACAGGCAGGTCGGGGAACTTCTAGGGGTGGCGTTTATCTTGATATTTCTCACAAAGATCCTGATTATATCAGAAAAAAGCTTCCGAGGATGGTAAAGCAATTCAAGAATTTTGCTGATGTTGACATAACAAAAGTACCGATGGAAGTCGCTCCCACGGCACACCATTTCATGGGAGGCATCAAGATAAGAGAAGATGACAATCGTTCCACAACGGTAGAGGGACTCTATCCTGCTGGTGAGGCCGAAGCTGGTGTGCACGGCGGGAACAGACTCGGCGGCAATGCATTGGCAGAAACTCAGGTTTTTGGTGCGAGGGCTGGAATGTATGCAGCACTTTACGCTAAGAAATCGTCCAAACCTATTATACCGAAAAATCAGGTGTATGAAGAAGTCGCAAGATTGGACTCTCTTTTCAGGCCTGGCAAGAAACCCCAATTATTGAAAGAAGAAATCAGGGAGATTATGTGGAAGTTTGTTGGGATCGTCCGGGATGGTAATAAGCTCGAATTCGCACTCAGTGAAATTGAAAGATTGAAAGATGAAATGTCGAGAATCGGGGTTGTTGGGTCAAAAAAATACAACCTTGAGTGGTATGACGCGATTGTATTGCCTCATATGCTATTGACCTGTGAGGCGATTATTAGATCTGCGCTGTTCAGAAAAGAAAGCAGGGGAGCGCATTATAGATCCGATTATCCTCAACGAGACGACATAAATTGGCTTGTCAACATCAACGTGAGAAAGGGAGAAAATGGTACAATGGTCGTTTATTCCACTCCTGTTGTTTTGACAAAACTCAAACCAAATGGCATTGGAGGCGTGACTGATGGATGAAAAGACGATCAAACTTCGCGTTTTCAGATACGATCCTGATTGGGACGACTCACCTCACTACGAAACCTACGAGGTACCTTATGTCGAGAAGATGAGGGTCCTAGACGCGTTAAACTACATTCATGAGCATTATGATGGGTCGCTGGCATACAGATGGGTTTGCAGGGCGAGCCAATGCGGCTCTTGTACCCTCATGATCAACGGGAAACCTGCACCAGCATGTAAGACAGAAATACCCGTTGGGACAGTGGAAATCACAATTGAACCGTTGCGTCTTTTCCCAGTGATTAAAGACCTTGTAGTTGATCTTGAAAGAGGATATCAGAGGTTCTTGACGCTGAGGCCCTATATTGAGAGGCATTCAAAACCAAAAAGACCAGAAATAATAATGCCAGAGGACATCGAACTGATCAAGGAGATGAGAAGCTGTATCGAGTGCTGGGCGTGCGTTTCTATTTGCCCTGTTATCGCCGAGATATGGGACGAATATGCAGGTCCGATATCAATGAGAAAGCTTGCTGAATTATCCTTGGACAAGAGAGATATCCTGGACAGAGTCAGTATCGCGCTTGTAGAGGGGATGTATAACTGCACGACGTGCAAGAATTGTTGGGCCGTCTGTCCCCAGGAAATTAAGATTCCTGAGAAGGCCGTTGAAAAATTGCGCGCGATGGCGATGCAGAAAGGGCTCGCTCCCTTGCCGCCTCACAAGGTTGCAATCGCATCGATACGCAATTACTGGAATCCATGGACTGTTCCGCGGGGACAACGGGTTAGGTGGGCGAAGGATTTAAATTTGCCAACTAGATCAGAAACGATGTTTTTCGCAGGGTGTTCTCCGTCGCTTCTTAGATCTAATCTCTCTGTAAACGTTGTAAAAATATTCAAGGCGCTTGGAATGGAAATCGGTTATCTCGGAAAAGAAGAACGTTGCTGTTCATCTCCCCTTCTCCGGGTTGGAGAGGATAGACTTTTTGAAGAAATGGCAAAGGCGAACATCGAATCTATGAAAAAGGCAGGTGCAAAGCGGATTGTTGTGACTTGTGCCGGTTGCTATAAAGCATGGAAGGAAGATTACCGCGAATGCTTCGGAGACTATGGCATCGATGTATATCATATATCTGAAATACTGGAAAGTGCTATAAGAGAAGGGAGGCTCACTTTGAAGTATTCGCCATCCAACGATATGACCGTGACCTATCATGACCCTTGTCATCTTGGTCGAGCTGGCGGAATTTTCGACCCGCCGAGGAATGTGCTGAGGTCTATCCCTGGAATAAAATTGGTTGAAATGAGTAGGATTAGAGAAAATAGCGCATGCTGTGGATCTGGCGGCGGGGTCAAAACGGCCAGGCCAAATTTGGCAGCAACAATTGGAGGCCGCAGACTTGAGATGGTCAGGGAAACAGGTGCAGAAGCAATCGTCAGTTGTTGTCCCTGGTGTGAGCAGAATCTCGAGGACAGTATTAAATGGGGAAGCTTCCCGGATTGGAAGGTTAAAGACCTCGTTGATCTGGTCGTAGCAGCCCTGGTTGTGGGAGAGTAAGACTGTGTCGGTGGAAGAAAGAAAGCAAATAGAATCAAAAACGGCCAGAAATAAAGCCGCAGAGAAAAGGAAAAAGAACAAGAAGATAAGTGAGGAAACTATCGAGAGAGAGCTCTTTGATAAAAACCCATCGAGGTCCTATGTTTTGAGAGACATATGGTTCGATGGTCTCACATCGGTCATCGACAGTGAGGAAATGCCCGAGCGATCCAAAAGGGAATTGATGTTCCTGGCGCTCTCAAATGCAATACTTGACATGGTGATGGATATTTTACCAGAAAATCTTTCAAAAGTTCTCGCTCGTAACTTGGATGATTATCTTGCCGTAATGGTTATCAACCATGAATACGACGTCGATTTATTACAATCATTCCAGGAAGAGTTCGAAAAAGAAATGGGCATTGATTTCGTCGATGATACGCAGTTCATGAATGCTCTGATTGAATTCGAAAACAAGTGGTGGAACCAGCCAAGGAGAGAACTCGGCGGGAAAACCCCGAACGAGCTCCTCGAAGAGGTCAGTGAGCGCTACGGTCTTTGAATCGTGATCGAGATATCAGTTGACCATTAATCAAGGGCATCGGGAAAAACGATGAGCCCCAATGATCGATACACTATCATCCTTTCTTTTGCGGCTTTTGTCGCATTGCTTGGGAGCTCATTGATTTCTCCAATTCTTCCATTCTATGCGCTGGCCTTTGGTGTTCCATTGACATTTGTTGGCGCCCTCGTCTCAAGTTTCGGTTTGGCAAGCGTAATATTAGATATCCCAAGCGGGTATTTTTTTGATCGTTTCAATGCAAAGATACTAATGATCTTGGGATTGTTGTTAATCTTTCTATCTGCGTTGATATGTGCTTTCGCTTTGAGTTATATAGTGCTCTTAATTGGAAGGGTGCTTGGTGGGATTGGTTATGCAGTCTACACTGTTACTTCCTTCACATGCATGGGGAAAATTGCGCCAAATGATCGTCGAGGCAGGTACATGAGCTTCTATCTCAGCATGTTACTTTTGGGGTCTGTGTGCGGCCCGGCGGTAGGTGGTATTATCGGTGAAAGCTTTGGTCTGCGCGTGCCCTTCATTGTATATGGCATCCTATCCCTCTTGTCGTGTCTACTCGTGCACTTT
>JARYLV010000030.1 GCA_029907465.1 Methanomassiliicoccales archaeon | reverse complement strand
CAAGAATTCCTACCATCAAAGAGCAAGAAAGGAAAAAAGACGAATGATGTACTTCTATATCTTCGCGATCATTGCGGTTATAGGTATTGGTCTCGTCAGCTCGCTGGCATGATCGCAAAAAACTTGTTCGTTGAATCCAATTCACGAGAGCCTCAGTCCTTTCTTGTGCCATAAATCGCGTCAATAAGTCTGCAAACTCGGACGGTCTCCTTTACATCATGCACTCTTACGATATCCGCTCCATTGATCACTGAAACAGCAGCTGATGCTAAAGACCCCTCCAATCGTTCCTCCTTGGGAAGATCAAGGACTTTTCCTATGAAAGTTTTTCTCGATGCGCCTACGAGCAGCGGCCGCCCGAGGCTGCGAAACTCCCTCAGCCTCCTGAGAATATCGAGGTTGTGGTGAACCTCTTTCCCGAAACCGATGCCTGGGTCGATTATAATCTTATCCCTACTAATTCCGTTTTCCTCAGCCTCTCGGATCTGTCTGGCCAAAAACATCAAGATATCGCCGACCACATCCTCGTAAGCAATGTTCAGTTGCATTGTCTGGGGGTCTCCTAGCATATGCATAATGATAACAGGAACATCCAGTTCGCTCACCGTTCTCATCATTTCTCGGTCCCTGAGGCCTGAGACGTCGTTAACGATCTCCGCACCGATCTCAACGGCTTCTCTCGCGATTGAGGGTTTTCGCGTATCTATCGATATAGGAATGTCGATAGAAGGGATCACTTCTTCAAGAATCGGGATCACTCTTTCTCTTTCCACGGTTTCTGGAATTGGTGTTGAGAACGGGCGTGTGGATTCCCCGCCAATATCTATAATATCTGCCCCTTCGTCGACCATCTGGAATACTCTCTTGATCGCTGACTCCCTGCTGAAATACGCCCCTCCGTCGAAGAATGAGTCGGGTGTAACATTGAGAATGCCCATGACGAGTGTTTTATCGAATTTAAGCGATTGATTGGAAAGCTTGATTGGTTCCGTTGATAGTGAACGGTAATTTTTCAATGCGTCCAGCATTATTCCAACTGTAGGATTGTCGCGATATTTCGTGAGATTCTTGTAGAAAGACGCGTCACCGAATACGAGATATCTACCTCGTCCTGATTTGGTACTCATCCTGATGTCGCCGCCAGCGCCTCCAATCAATTCCGATAGATTTGATAAGTCTTCAGTTTCACATTCGGCTTCAAGATAAGTAAAAATGAAATCCTCAATCTCCTCGCTTGAAAGGGTAGGAGGATCGATTTTTAAACGAGACCATTCGTCGAGCGCTTCTTTATATGACAGATAAGAACGGATACGAGCGATCATGATTAACCAGTAAGCAACGGTTCGATGAATTCGACAAGATCGACTACTTCGACCTTTGCGCCGTTCGATTCCTTGCCGAGCCTGAGGTTGTTCACGCAGAATGGGCATGAAGTCACTAGGAAATCGGCAAATGACGCCTCGTCGACTCTCCGAGCAGCAATTTTAGTTGAGAGGTCAGGGAATGCTGACCTTACGCCACCGCCACCACCGCAACACCTCGCGGTATCCCTATTTCTTGGCATTTCCTTATATGTGAGATCGGGGATCATTGAGAGCACCTTTCTTGGAGGATCGTATACACCGCAATGCCTTCCAAGATGACACGGATCATGATATGTGACTTTCTTTTTTAGCGGTATTAAGTTAAGTTCCTTGCCAGCGAGAAATTCTGAGATATGCTTGACCTTAAAATTGATGTCGACAAACTTTGGGTATTCCTCTTTAAACATTCTATAACAACCGGCGCAAGAAAACACGACCTCATCCACGCCAACACTCTCGACCGCTTTGACGTTTTTCTCCATGAGTGAAATAAGATCCGCTTCCTTCCAGCCAACTCTTTGCATAACACTCCCGCAACAAACCTCGTCAAGGAGAGTGAAATCCTCGCCGAGCTTCTTTAGAATTGACAGCGTCGCGTTGGCGCTCTTCACATTCCTATATGCTGAGGTGCAACCGATAAAATAGCCTATTTCAGCATTCCTCGGTTTCATGCCAAAGCGATCAATCACCCGATCCCTTTCCCCGTAAGGATTGCCGAATGAAAGGATGTTTTTGATTATTTTGCTGTGCTGTGGGAGTATGAACCCATTCGCCACAAGGTCCTTTCTCGCGCTCTCAACGACTTCAACAACTTCAATGCTTGAGGGACATCTCCTCTCGCAGTCCTTGCAGGTCGTACACTGAAATAGGCTTTCCACGACAGACTGATCTGCAGGAATCTCCTTCCGCAGGAGGCCGTACGAAAGGATCATTCGCCCTCTTGCGACACTGGGATCCCAGCCTATTCCTTCAAAAACAGGGCAGACACTTTTGCAAAAGCCACAATATGTGCAAGTCATAAGCGTTTTGAGCTCGTTTTTCAAGTGTTGTGCTTCAATTGTTTCAGCCATGTTTATCAACCCTTGGCACGGTGACGCTACCATCCATCAGTATGAGAATCTTTGCATCCTTTTTCTCCTGGAGTGCAGCGTTGATGGCGGATTGTAGGCTATTGAAGGGTACTATATTAGCCTTTCTGAGCGTCTCAGGATCCAAATCTGTGACAGCGAAGATTTTAGATTTCAATAGAATCTCGGCGATTTTCGCGGTCTTGTGGTATCCAAGCTTGTATTCTCTCGAAAGGTTCTCGAGAATCTTCTGCGGATCAGATGAGAGCGATAGTTGCTTATAAAATGTATCGTGTCCGATACCATGCCGGCATTGCGAGACCAAGATGATAATCCCACCTTCCTTCAGAGCCCATTTCGCATTATCGAGAGCCTTCTGAGATTGATATAGGTCGACATCCATTGGATATGGAGCGACGCTCACAATGATGTCGGCCTTTTCCGCAATCGGGACAACAAACACCTCATTCGCCCATTCAACGGCTTTTTCAAACGCTGCATTGATGTCACCCGACGCGGCCCGGTATATCCTTTGGTGTCTATCGAGCACTAATTGAATCGAAAAAATCTTGGTTCGATCGATTGCAAGTAATGCATCCATCATGTCTTCATGAACTGGATTTCCGGACAGGACTAGTATCTGAGCTTCTGGTCGCATCGCGAGTTTGTGGTTCTGTTCGATCGTTTCATAGGACGCAACCCCCGGGAAAAATGATTTTCTACCGCCCGTATAACCAGCAAAATAATGCGGTTCGACGCTTGTAATCACAATTAGACGATCTGCCTCGACGGCAATTCTGTTCACCCACATCTCCGTTCCATTTTTCGAACGACCAATACATACCATCTCATCTTTTTTTGAGTCATGTGCATGAATTTTTGCTCTGATTTTTTCGAGATGTTTGCCGAAGATGAATCGGTACTCTTCCTCTGTTGGCGCACGATGGCTTCCAGTTGCGATGAGATATGTGGCGCTTTCCAGATTCATCAGGCCATCGAGGATGTCCAGAACCTTGTGAGTCGGAGTAGGGCGGGTCGCATCGTTGACGATGAATACAACATTTTTTGCCCCCTTAAGAAACTCAGGCAATGATGGTGATTTAAGAGGATTTTTTATCGCTTCACTAATGATTTCTCTCTCATCGCTGATGGCGACATCTTTTGGATATAGGACACCTGCAAAATTTTTGTCTGGGATCTCGAGATGCTGCTTTCCGTCCTTTCCGTACGGCACTGCTATTTTCATGGTGTGATCATAAATGAATCATGAACCTCCTAATAATGGTTTATCTCACACAAAGGCTCACCTCGCCCCTTCCAATCATCTTTATTGAGAAATTCGAAATAGCTCTGGAGTTTTTCGTCTACGGTGGCTGAATGTTGAAATTAGGACCTTTCAATCGAACACATCTCGATGATGCTTCTCAATCTTCAGTCCCTCTGGAGGGTTGGCACTTTCTGGGGTCGCAAAAGAATAAATAAGGGTGTTTTCGTGACCGTGTTTCTTCATCATCCGTCATGCGCTGATGGCTGGATGCTAGACAATCAAAACCAGAATTGATTAACTGGTTTTCCATCAGTCATTCAGCTTTCAGTATCATAAATGCAAATCCCAGAACCAGGATCTTAAAAACTTCAAAGAAAGGGTTGACCAGTCTCGGCGGCATTGGGAAACTTATTAATATAGAGACTCATTTCCGAACTTGTCCGAAAACGGAGGATATTAATGGTCACGAAAAAGGCTAAAGCAGCGACCAGAAAAGTCAAAGACCGATGGAAGGCAAAGGAGTGGTACAAGATTTACGCTCCTAAGATGTTCAATGAAATGCAAATCGGCGAAACACCTTCTGCCGATCCCAGCTCTCTTATCGGTAGGACGACAGAGGTAACAGTGCACGATCTCACAGGTGATTTCTCCAAGATGCACATTAAGCTGAAATTCAAGATTACTGAGGTCAACGGTTTTGACGCAAGGACGGTATTCGTGGGACAGGATCTGACAAGCGACTATGTTAGGCGACTGACCAGGCGAAGAAGGACGAAGACAGATCATGTTGTTGACGCTAGAACAAAGGATGGATATCTCGTTCGCATTAAACCGATGAGTGTGACTGAGAAGCGCATCCAATCATCTCAGGAAACGGCGATTCGTGCGATAATGACAGAAACTATTCAAAAACTGGCAGCGGACATGACAATAACAGATCTTGTCAAAGCGATCATTTCTGGTGATCTAGCAAAGGAACTGGCGAAAGCGAGTAAGGTCGTTGTGCCGATAAAGAGGATGGAAATCCGGAGAACGGAGGTTCTCGAAATGGGAACACCTCTGCAGGAGGGTGCGGCTATCGCATCTTCGGCGATCGAAAGCACTAATCCAGGAGGTACAGGGGAAGGCTCTGAGGCACTTCAAAATACTTCTGCATCCCCTGTAGAAGAAAAAATTAGCAATAACGTTGGTAGTGATCACCAGGAAAATCAAGCCGGGGTGGCTCAGCCTGGTGGAGCGTCGGACTCATAGGGTTTTGTTGGTTAAGGATACGCACCAGGGATATCCGAAGGTCACGGGTTCGAACCCCGTCCCCGGCATCACTGGATTGAACATCTGTTAATAATTATTTGCTTGTTTTAGAGTCTCTAGAGGTCCTTGCTTTTCGTCTTTGTGCACCTCTTATATCGATTCTTAGTGACGGTGGTAGAGATATCTTATGTCTTGCGTTTCAAATTCTGGAATCTTGATGACACAGACATGTTGAACTTCTTGGTTACTGCGCAGAATTCATCTATGAAGTTTTGTTGAAAAAGGCGTCAGATTTAAGAAGAGATCAGATTAAGTGTACATGACAAGAAATCGCGAGGCCAATGATTTTTTATCAAGGGAACATTTCACTATGAAAAAAGCAAAGATCAGGAAAACGATCACCAAGCATTGAAGTGGTCTTAGGGTTGAGGCGCTTTGAGGGTCATTATTTATACTGGAAAAGGAGGCGTTGGCAAGACCTCTGTAGCCGCAGCGACTGCGCTGCGATCTGCAAGACATGGCTACAGAACAATTGTCATGAGCACTGATTCGGCCCATTCCCTTTCAGATTCGTTTGAGATTCAGCTCTCTGGCAGGATTAAGAGAATCGAAGAGAATCTCGACGGTATCGAGGTTGACGTGCTTTACGAACTCGAGCACAGGTGGAAGGAGATCCAAAAATATCTTTCCGATTTCCTTGCGGCAGTTGGCGTCGAAGGAGTTGCGGCAAAAGAAATGGCGATATGGCCTGGCATGGATCTGATGTCTGCACTCTTTTATCTTTGGGATTTTCAGAGGTCGAATGCGTATGATGTCGTCATAATCGATACTGCGCCAACGGCAGACACTTTGAGGTTGCTGAGTTTTCCCGAAATCTCCAATTGGTATTTTGACAAGCTGTATCGGGCTTTTCGAAACCTATTGAAAATCGCCAGGGCGACTGTCGGCAGGGTTATGAAAACACCTTTGCCCTCCGAGGCAGTACTCAGCGACATTGACGAACTCAGAGAAAGAATGAAGAGTGTAAAGGAAATTCTCACGAATCCCAATATTACTACGGTTCGGCTTGTTGTTAATCCTGAGAGGATGGTGATCAATGAGACAAAACGCGCCTTTACCTATCTTTGCCTATATGATCTGACAGTCGAATGCCTTGTCGTCAACAGAATCTTGCCAGAATGTAGCGAGGTTTACTTTAGGCAAAAGATGGAAGAGCAGCGATGTTACATGGACTTGATCAACGAGGCCTTTAGTCCCCTAAAAATCCTCAAGGCATTGCAGATGCCTACGGAACTTGTCGGGATCAAAGCACTAGAGGCGCTAGGTGACATGCTGTTTGGCGACGGAGACCCAACTGTCATATACTCGCGGGAGAAGCCGATGGAAATCTTTGAAGAAGACGGCATTGACACCCTTTCCTTGAAATTACCGTTTTCAACGAAGGAGCAAGTAGAATTATATAAAGTCGAAGATTCATTAATTATTCAAGTCGGCGCCTATCGACGGTCGATCACCCTACCGTATTCACTGATCAACAGTGAGGCGGATAGGGCGGAATTCAGAGATGGCCGGCTTCTCGTCAGGTTCAGGAGGCCTGTACAGGATGACGGAGGAGAAGGAGCCAGAGGGGATGGATCAGAGCGTAAGGAGGGTTAGTGAATCGATTTTTTCAAGGGAAGCAAGCGAACATCTTGTGAGGGCAGGCACAGAGATTTTGCTCGCTCTCGATTCAATGATACCAGAGTCGAAATTTCCGCCTGAGGCACGGAGGCATTATCTCGCTGCAAAACGTGAGTTTCTTCTTATGGTCAAAAGCATCATCGATGCCAACCTTCAGGTTATTGACAGCATTCAAAAGAGGGAGCGTTCTATCAAGAAGATTGATGTTCAGTGAATTATTTTCATTGTCGCGCGTCCGCATGTCGAGAATTTGTATACCGTCGTCAATTCTTTGACAATCGTAATGTATAATCAATCCTGTTGTCAATGCGCTCATAAGATCAGGCAATCATTTTATCAATTCATGTTAATCTCCCATTGGGGTTTCGGATGTCTTTGTGCCTCGTACCATATCCTGAAAACTGCACGGGTTGCCGCTTTTGCGAACTCGTATGTTCTCTCTCTCACGCTAGAGTTGTCAGCCTGGAGAAAGCACGATTGAGAGTTGTTCGAAAGGACATCATCAACGATATTCCGGTGGTCTGTGCCCAGTGTATTGATAACGAAGGTGAATGTTGTGCCAGCGTTTGCCCTGAAAAGGCCATTTCATTTAACGGCACGGCACTGGTTGTTGACGAGGAGAAGTGCACGGGCTGTGGTCTCTGCGAAGACGCATGCGCCTACGGCGTCATAAAAGTCAATGGCATTGCTCAAAAGTGCGATTTGTGCGGGGGCGATCCTCTTTGCGTCAAATTTTGCCCCTTTGGGGCAATTAGGTATGAAGAAATGAAGAAAGGGAATTTTCAGAAGGTTCTTTCGCTCTTGGGGGGTTGATTGTGGAGGGCTACGGAGGCAAGATACTGTATGTCAATCTCACGGAGAGAAGCTTTAGGAAGGTGGAAATGACAAAGGAGCTCGCCTCTAAATACCTAGGTGGGGAAGGCGTTGCAGTCAAGTTATTCGCCGATCATGTAAATCCAAAAATCGATCCATTCGATCAGAGGAACGCAATTGTGATCGCACCAGGTCTCCTCACAGGTCTCCCAGTGCCAACGGCTAGTAAGACAGCGTTTGTCTCGAAGTCTCCTCTGACTGGAACGATCGCTGAATCGATCATGGGTGGTGGGATTGGCGCTCAAATGAAGGCGGCAGGTCTCGACGCAATAGCAATCACTGGTAAGAGCAAGCAGCCTGCCATATTGCTGATCGATGATGGCCATGTCAGATTCGAGACCGCATCAAATTATTGGGGAATGTTTACGCGCGATGCCGCAAAAGCAATCAAAGAGGATCACGGAGATTTTACTGTGGCTACGATAGGTCCTGCTGGCGAATCGCTCGTCCGATATGCATGTATCGAGTGCGAGGATCGACAAGCGGGAAGGGCAGGTATCGGTGCGGTCTTTGGCTCAAAGAATCTGAAAGCGATTGGGATCAGGGGGAACGGGGACATTGCAGTTCGCGATCCAGATCGATTGATCTCCCTTGCACTGAAGTGGCAGGAAACGATGGAAAAAAGCAACGCGTTCATCGAGGATACGAAATACGGTAGTGGAGAGTTCCTTGAGTGGGTAAACTCTGAGCGTGGTGTTTTCCCTACAAGAAACTGGAAGGAAGCAGTTTTTGACGAAAGGAAAGAGATAGATCCGTACTACTGGGCACCGAGATATGCGATAAAAAACAAGGCGTGCTTCGCATGCACTAAAGCGTGTGGTAAACTTTTTGTCATTCGCAATGGCCCCTATGCAGGCACCGTCCTCGACGGAATTGAGTACGAGACACTTTACGCGCTTGGCAGCCAGTGTGGAAACTCCGATATCGAAGCCCTTGCCAAAGCGAATGAACTTTGCGATCTATATGGTATCGATACAATTTCAACGGGTGTCGTCATTGGATTTGTCATGGAGCTCGTCGAAAAAGGATTGGTCAGTGAGGAAGAACTGGGTTTCAAATGCCGTTTTGGTGTCGCTGATGCCGTACCAAAGATGGTCGAACTTATCGGACGCAGGGATGGTCTCGGCGCCCTCTTTGGCGAAGGTGTTCTCAGGATCTCTAAGACCATTGGCCGCGGCTGCGAGGACTTTGCCATGCATGTCAAAGGAATGGAGCCTCCTGCGTATGATGTAAGGGGTATGAAGGGGATGGGTCTCGGATTCATGACATCATCTAGGGGCGCCTGTCATCTTAGATCAGGGTTCTATGCTATTGACTTAACAGGAAAATTCTGGCGTTTCAGTGGCGTCGATCGGTTTTCACCGATTGGCAAGGGAGAAGCAGTCAAATTAATGGAAGACTTCATGATGGTCTACGACTGCCTCGGTATTTGCAAGTTTTCCAGGGGTTTCTTTAAAATCGAAGGCTTCATCGAACTTCTCGATGCAGCGATTGGGAAATCGTTTACGGAGGAGGACCTTCTCCTGATAGGCGAAAGAATTAACAATTTGAAGCAAGTCTTCAACCTGGGTGCAGGAATAGGAAGGGAAAACTACCGCTTACCGAAAAGGATCACTCATGAGCCAATCCCTACCGGAGTTTCGAAGGGGGCGATATTAACTGTCGATGAAGCAGAGAAAATGCTTAGCGATTACTTCATCGCGCGCGGATGGGATGAAAACGGTCACCCGTTGAAGGAGAAATTGGCTCAGCTCGGTTTGGAGTGATTTGAGCTTAAAATGGTTATGACTACAAGAGGTGGTCGTAACAGGACGAGCAGAGAAGTTGCCCTTCATGCGCACGTAGCTCGTTGGAATATGAACCGCAATTGTCACAGTACCCCTCAGCGAGTCTGGTGGCGGATGCATTGACTGATGTGCCGCTTCTGATCCGCGCCCACTCCCTCGTAATTTCGATGAGCGATGGAGACAACTTAAGGATATCATTTTCCGTCAGAATACCAATAAGCTTCCCTTGTTTTACAACAGGCAGTCGTCTGACTTTTAATGTGGACATCTTCTTAGCTGCAGAGGAGACGCTCTCCTTTGGACCGACGGTGATCAGCGGTGAAGACATGATCTCTCTTATCTTAACCTTTGATGGCGTCTTGTTCTCTGCAACAATTTTGTTGACGAGGTCCCTTTCCGTGATTATGCCGATGGCTTCACCATCCTGGACGATGATGATGCTTCCCACTCTTTCCGTCTTCATCAATTTTGCCGCTTCCTGCACCGTCATTTCCGGATCGCCAATTATGGGCGTTTTGGTCATGATTTCCTCGACAAGGATATCGTCTGCCCTGCTGCTCATGATAGTATGATTGTTAGTGAAAGTAGAAATTCTTTTTGAAAGAACTCGTACTTCAATAGTTGCAATCAAAACTGAGCATGAAACAATTGATATCTCAATTCTTTTTCGACATTGAGGAAAACGAGGTGGATTGGATGTATTATTCCACCTCATTTACTCTAAGGATGTTAATTGGGGGGATTGATTTCAATATCATTGTATTTTGCACTTGAAAACTGTAACCCTCATTGCACAAGAGATAAATCTGATCAAAGAAATGGGATTTGAGGAACGGGAGTATTATGAACGACGCAGAGGGAGAAGTGGCAGTGAAGATGGCGCGAAAGGTCGTGGATGCGGAAGCACGCCGCGAAAGAGTCGAAGATATCAGCTTTCCTGAGACCTTCAGAGAGAAACGGGGAGTTTTCGTTACACTTTCGACTTACCCAGATCATGACTTGCGCGGCTGTATTGGCTATCCGGAGCCGATTTTTTCTCTAGAAAAGGCGCTCATCAATGCGGCGCAATCAGCATGTCACGATCCTAGATTTCCCCCTCTAAGGGAACACGAATTAAAGGGGATCGTCGTCGAAGTCAGCATATTGACGCCGCCCCAGATGATCAAAGTCTCAGATCCAAAGAAATTGCCAGAGCAAATCATCGTGGGGGAAGATGGCCTCATCGTCGAAATGGGTCCATTTCGCGGTCTTCTTTTACCACAGGTTCCTGTTGAATATGGTTGGGGTGCAGAGGAGTTTCTTTCGCACACATGTATGAAGGCCGGTTTGACGCCTGACTGCTGGTTGGATAAGCGAGCAAGATTTTTTAAGTTCCAAGCAGAGATTTTCGCTGAAGAGAAACCTTATGGTCCTGTCGCAAGAAAGAAGCTGAAGTGATTCGATGGAGATCGTTGTCGAGGGACGAGCGTTTTATCAAGGAACTCTTGTCGATTGTTGTATTGGTATTGAAGGAGGAAAGATTGTTTCTATCAAGAAAATCCTGAAGGGTGAAAAGCATTATAATTATTCTAATAAGCTCATTCTTCCAGCCGCAATTGACGCACATGTGCATTTTAGAGATCCGGGCTTAACACACAAAGAGGATTTCCAAACAGGTACGATCGCGGCTGCGTTTGGAGGTGTATCATGTATTTTCGACATGCCAAATACTTTACCTCCAGCAATCTCTGTTGAGGCTATCAGAGAGAAAACACAGTTGGTCGCAAAGAAGGCCTGGGTCGATTTCGGACTTTTTGGTGGCTGTGCGCCTTCTTTCAAGCCTGAATCGATTGCGGATATGGTTATTGGCTATAAACTGTTCATGAGCTCAACGACGGGAATGCTCCTCGTTCCAGATGATCAATCACTGACAAAAATACTGGCGTCTGTTTCCAAGACAGGCAAAGTGATCAGCGTGCATGCTGAAGATGAAAAGATGATTCTGAAGCTTCCTGAAAAAAATCTTTTTGACCACGATCGCAATAGACCGATTGAGGCAGAAATCAATGCCATAAGAAAGCTTGTTTGGAATTTTTCAGGAAGAAGAATACATATTTGTCATATCTCTGCGGCAGCAAGCCTAAACTCAATTGAGAATTCAAAGTTCACGACCGAGGTGACGCCACACCATCTTCTTCTTGATAATTCGTTTGAACTTGGGGCATTTGGGAAAGTCAACCCGCCATTGAGGAATAGGAACGAACGTGAGCTCCTATTTGAGGCATTCGCTAATGGGAAAATTGATATCATTGCATCGGATCATGCGCCTCACACGATTGAGGAAAAAGAAGACGATTTCGATATTGCTCCGTGTGGCATGCCTGGTGTTGAAACAACTGTCCCCCTCATGCTCAATCTTGTGAGGCGTGGGCTCATCGATCTCAAGACACTTATAATGTGTGCATGCGAAAAGCCAGCTCAAATTTTCGGTTTGCCTAAGGGAAGAATCGAAGTTGGTTTCGATGGGGATCTCGTTGTCGTCGATCTCAAGAAGATTGAAAAGATTAGGGCGGAGAATCTTCACAGTAAGTGCGGGTGGACCGCGTTCGAAAATTACGAAGCAATCTTTCCGCATTCACTTTTCCTTCGGGGAATGCTTGTTGTGGAGGACCGTTCAATCGTCGGCGAACGCGTTGGGAGGAATGTCGTTGTCCATCGAGAAAAGCCTCAGCGTTGACCTCTCTCAACTCCGAGGATTCAAGTTCAGTTGCCTTGATAGGTGTCAGCTCTGTTGCTTGTGCCAGCCAGAGCTGTTGGATGGAGAAGTGGAATACTTTCTCAGGCATCATCGAGAAGCGGTTTGTTTTAAGAAAAGACCCCACAAACATTATGCAATCAAATTGAAGCAAAATCAAGGGCCATGTATTTTTCTAGCCGAAAGAAAGTGTTCAATTTATGGTTTTAGACCACATTTCTGTCGTCAATTCCCCATTCATTTTCATGTTTTGGATCGGATCCAGGCGGAGCTTGACCTCTCATGTCGAGGGGTCTGGAATGAGCAGGGAGACAATCTGGAGGGCGTTGCCTCGCGACTAATTCATGAGAAAAATGAAATTCTTGCTAAGACTTTGAAATCATCAAGGAAAATTTATTCGGAATTTATTTCAGAGTGTCGAGATGCGGGATTGTGGAGAGATCCTAACGAAATAAGAATTCAGGTCTCACATACGCTTGAGAGATTTGTGGATTTGAAGTTTCTTGCTCGAGTACTGGAGCTCTCTGTGGAGGACAATGAGCTAAGTCTGAGCGAATTGAAGGATGAAAAATTGTCGAAAAGCGAATATGGTGATATCACAACAGTCGCCATGGAGGCAACCCTTGATTCGATATCCGTTACAAAAATTGTTGACGCACCAGTATACTGTGATGAAGACGGTTCCTGGAATGTTTTCATAACAAAGGGAAGCAAGATCGATTGGTCCAGGATACTTGACGATGGTTCCATTGAGCATATCGAGACCATCGACCCAAAATCAGTGGAATTGCTGATGCCTGATGAAAAAGGGAGGAACTTGCTTTCGAAGTATCTAACGCTGTTGAATCAACGGGATAGTGTTTTTGGGTACGCATGTTACCTCGTTGATTCTTATGAATACGAGGATTTTCTATCAAACGTTTATTTTGGCATCATTGGCACTTCGATTCTCGACTTGCTTTGGAGGGGTTCATTATTAGCATTTTTGCGTGGAGGAAAACTTGATGAGACCGGTGTTAGGGAAGCAATTATTTTCTTTGATATGGATTTGCTGGATGCACCGACGATCGGGGCCTTCGTATGATCGCAATCAATTAATGAACGCAAAGATTCAAATAGTCTGGGCGTTATCGGGCAACTGGTGACTGAGCATGCAAAAACCTCTCACGGTTCTCAATCAGGCTATCAACCGCCATGTCATCGTTGAACTAAAGGCGAACAGAGAGTACAGAGGGATATTGGACGGATATGATCCTCACATGAATCTCGTGCTCAAGAATGTTGAAGAGCTCGTCAATAAAGAGGTTGTGAGGAAACTCGATATCGCTATAGTGAGAGGCGATAATGTCATCTACATTTCACCTTGATTGTTGCGAAAGATGAAAGTGCAAGGAGAGAAGAAGAATGGTCAAAGGTACGCCTTCAAAGGGAAAGCATGCGAATCGTAAGACACACATCCCCTG
>JARYLV010000029.1 GCA_029907465.1 Methanomassiliicoccales archaeon | reverse complement strand
CCCCCAGGTGTTGAAGGTAATTTCGTTATCAGAAGGCCCTTCCCCGGTCTGACACCGACGATCTGGAACGATCCTGAGCGGTACAAACGGGATTACTGGTCCAGAATACCCGGTTGCTATTACACAGGGGACGGTGCGTCGAGGGATGAGAACGGATATTTCTGGTTCGTCGGAAGATTCGACGAGATCATCAAAATCTCCGCGCATAGGGTCGGCACAGTCGAGATCGAGTCCGTTCTCCTCATACATCCAGATGTAGCAGAAGCCGCAGTAGTGGGCGTCCCAGATGAACTTAGGGGGGAAGTCGCATTTGCGCTCGTTGTCCCAAAACCTGGAAGAGAGCCAACGGAGAGTATGAAAGCAGAGCTTAAAGAGCTCGTGAGAAAGAACATGGGTGCGGTTGTAGTCATCGGCAACATTGCGTTTGTTAGCAAGCTCCCAAAGACGAGAAGTGGGAAGATCATGAGAAGGCTCATTAAGGCCCTTGTCTCGGGACAGCCACTCGGCGACACGTCGACGATTGAAGATCCAGCAGCGATCGAAGAAATCAAGAAGGCGGTTCAAATGGCACAAACTCGGGATCGATGAACTTGTCCGCTTCGGATTACATGACAAGAAAAAGCAAAGTATGATCTGTAAAGAATGGCCAAGGTGCATCTAATACCGTCGTGAGTGAGGATGAGGGATCGCCTGCAAAAGGCATAAGAAGATGTCCCTCATCATTCTATAGGAGTGAGGGGGAACGTTGTCGGGCGATTGGAGAGATCGGTGGAGGGGAAAAATAAGGACGGCTGACGATGCCGTCGCCTGCGTTGAGCGGGGACAAAGGGTGTTCATCGGTACTGGATGTGGCGAGCCCCAGGCACTCGTCAGAGCGCTCATTGGTAGGGCGGATCATTTGGCCGATAACGAGTTTATCCAGACGATATCCCTCGGACTCGTGCCTTATGCAGAAGAGCGGTTTACTGACAAATTCAGGTTAAATGCGTTTTTCATCGGCCCTAACGTACGGAACGCTGTGAATGAGGGGCGTTCGGATTACACACCCGTTTACCTTTCCGAGATACCGAGGCTCATCGAGGCAGGGAGGATCCCAATCGATGTTGCGCTCATTCAGGTCTCGCCTCCAGATGAGCACGGGTATTGCAGTCTCGGTGTTTCTGTCGATATCACGAAGAGTGCTGCTGAGTCCGCCGATGTCGTCATCGGGCAGGTCAATCAATATATGCCGAGGATCTTAGGAGACAGCTTCATCCATGTCTCCGACATAGATTATCTTGTTGAGGCTCACGAACCTTTGCTGGAATGGCGGGCTGATGACGGGGGAAACCCAGAGGAAATCGACCGCATAGGAAGATTTGTGGCAGACCTCGTCGACGACGGGTCAACGATACAGACAGGCTATGGTTCAATACCCGACGCGGTGTTGCGCCATTTGAAAAACAAAAAGGATCTCGGCGTCCACACCGAGATGTTCTCAGACGGCATCATCGACCTCGTCGAAAGCGGCGTCATCACTGGGAAGAAAAAAACAGTTCATAAAGGGAAGATTGTCGCTTCCTTCTGCATGGGCACGAGGAGGCTCTATGAGTTCATTGACAACAACCCCGTTATCGAATTCCATCCTTCTGACTACACAAATGACCCTTGCCTCATAGGAAGGCATGACAAGATGGTCGCGATTAACTCTGCGCTCGAGGTCGACCTCACTGGCCAGGTCTGCGCCGATCAGCTCGGATATATGTTTTACTCCGGACTTGGCGGGCAAGTCGACTTCATGCGCGGCGCTGCGAGGTCGAAAGGCGGGAAGCCGATCATTGCGCTCCCTTCAACGGCCCAGGGAGGCAAGGTGTCGAGGATCGTGCCCCGGCTTTCAGAAGGTGCAGGCGTGACAACGACTCGCGGAGATGTCCATTATGTCGTGACGGAGTATGGTGTGGCTGAGCTTCACGGCAAGAGTATTATGCAAAGAGCATTGGCGATGATCAACATCGCTCATCCGAAGTTCAGAGAAGAACTACTCGCAGCGGCAAAATTCCACCACTATGTATTCCTCGACCAATCAGAAGTTCCGTACCGTGGGCTTCCATATCCACAGGAATATGAGACTTACAAGACATTCGACGGCGTCCAGATATTCTTCCGGCCGATCAAGCCAACCGACGAGGAGATGATGAAAGAGCTCTTCTATTCGTTCTCAGAAGAAACGATCTACCAGAGGTTCATGGGGCCGAAGATGGCGATGCCTCACCGTGAGCTCCAGCACTTCGTCAATCTCGACTACGATACGAAAATGGCGATAGTCGCGGTTGTGAGAGAAAAGGAGAGGACAAAGATCATCGGTGTTGGGAGATATGGTCTCGATAAGACGACTAATACCGCCGAGGTCGCATTTGTGGTCCACGACGATTGGCAGAACAAGGGGATCGGGACGTTCCTAATGAACATGCTCATCAAAATTGCTCGAGACAGGGGGATCAAGGCATTTACCGCTGAGATCCTCGCAGAGAATAAGCGCATGCTCAATCTGTTCTATAAGACGGGATTGAGGGTTGAAACGCGGTACGAAGGGAACACATATATCGTTTACATGCCAATCGATCAAAAAAGTCAATAGAAAAAAAAATGAGGAGGGAGGGTCAATTATTCACTCTATCTGATTCTCTCGACTTTTCCTACATAGTTCGCAATTTTTGATTGGTGATCAGATTCTTCTTTAATGAGCATGTCCAGCGTCGAGAAAATCGACGATGGATCGCCATCAAATAGATTCTTCATGTCCGACTTTTTTAGCGCGTCATAAATGTTCTTGTAGATATCATACGCTAACTTCTCATACTTTGACAGCTCCATCATGATTTCGAATTCCGTCTTGTTCTTAAAATTGAATTCACGGGGGCGAATGGCCGGGATCTCGCGCTGATTCTTCATTTTCACTCTAGACATCAGCTCTTCAACTATTGCCCGGTGTTTTTCAGACTCCGAGATAAGCTCGAAGACGACGTCTCTGAATTCATCTTTCTTGAGATTAATGTAAGATTCCCATTGAGACATGGTTTCGAAGCTCAATTCGATCTCTAAGGCCTTTTGCAAGAAGATCAACAGTTCATCAGTCGTCCTTATCTCGACCATGATAAACCCGTTTCTTTTATCGCTTTTGATTATTTAATTTTAGGGTCCCCCTGTTCGACATTTTCGAAAGAGTCTTCCAGTGTTCCTTCTCTGGTCATATTGACAAAGCACTAGGATGCGATCCGCAACAGTAAGCTTCCAAATCAACAATGACCGCAAATATGGAGATGCAAATGCCTGTCGAAGCTACAAAGATCCACCAATCCCCCATGAATTGAACGATTTGCTTTCTTGTTGGACAATTTGGTCTTGAGAAACCGTATGCACGAACAAGGAAACTGCGATTTCTTCCTTCTTATCGATCTATTCATGAGCTGCGCTTTTCCCAGAGAATAGAAGGATTTCCAAAAGGTTTTTTGGCGGTTCAAGTGAAAATGGCTGTTGAGAGATGATCTGATGATCTAATGAATAATCGACCGGCGTTTATCACTTTCATCCGGAATTGCCGTGATGATGACTCGCCTTCGAACCCACCAGTAGGCAAGAAAGGTTGCATTAATTGTTGAAATGACGAGAATCAAGATCGACCAAAGAAGCAGCTTTGACTCAAGGCCGAAGGCAAAACTGAAAATCGTAGCGAGAGTATTCGGCACAAGAACTGCAGTCCCGAGAATTGTTAGCCAAGTCATAACGAGAGCCATACGGTTGTTTAGGATCTGTAGTTGATTATTATACAACGATTGCAGGACTTCAAGCCCAGAGGCGAGTACCTCAGACATGTGCTCGCTCAATTCGATCTGTCGGTTGACCTCGTCCGCTAGCAATCCAATTCTTGACAAAACTTTAGGATTGTCCGTTATGAGATCTGCATCGCCGTAACGCAGTGAGTGAAGTACGTCTAAGGTTCTCCAAAGTGTGTTTAGATAGGTGATGAGCGCGTGCTTAATTTCATAGATCTGACGCCCGATTGCCATTCTGGGTGATTTCGGATCGACGAGCGTCTCACTTAGTTTATCACCAAGTTCCTCGATTTCTCTCAGATGCTCAAAATTCCTCGAATTGCTTTCGTCGATGATCCGGATGAGCATCAGCGTGAGCTTGTCCTGAGGGGATGCAGATTCTGGCAGTTTTTTCAGGAAACCGTCTGCGTAACGTGCAAAAACAACGAGTCTGGCAACCTCCTTACTGTGCATCGTGAGGATGAGTCCATCCCTTATCAGGATGATGAGAGGATATACTTTCAGTTCGAGACCCTCTGCTCTTACCGCAGGAAGCATGATACCCATCTCTGTACCGCGGTCTTCGAAGGTTGCATAGTAGCCGGAGAGAAGCGTCGAAACTAGTGAATCAGTGAAACCGAATTTTACAGCGATTTCATTTCCTTCTTGGCGTAGGTCGTCTATTGCAAAGTTCACCCATGAAAGCACTGAACCACGAATCGACGAAATGAAATCATCTGGAGAAGATCCAGCGAACTTGATAGTCTTTCCCGGTGAAACTAGAGCAACACAGATCCCCTTCGGCTTCTCATCCAAATAATTGTTTCCGCCACTGTTCAAAATGTTATTCCGCCCATATGTCGAATCGTTCATCGTTTCACTCGCCTGACCTTTTTTGGATTACTTCAATTCTGGAGTTCTGGATATCACTATGATTAGCGACACAGAATTGATAGCACATAATGGCACATCAATCTAAAAGGGTTCTGATCCTTCCAAAATTGCAAGCGATACTAGACGCGTAAATGGTTGCCGGGGGAAACGAACTTGAAACCTAGGGAATTCCATTCACGCTGGGCCCAAAAGGCCGATGAAAATAAAATAAGAAGACAAACAGATTACCGTTAGATGCCAAATCAACAGAAAATCATCAGAATTGGGGCCAGTTGTGGATTGACTGGCGCGATCATCTTTGCAATCATGTGGATAATAGCGGCAATGGTCGATACGAATTGGGTTCTCGGAGAACAGACGCTCAGTGAACTAGGTGGCGACAGACCTGGTCGGATTTTCTTCAATAATGGCGTAATCATTGAAGCGCTTCTCAGTATCGTTTTTGTTTTTGGATTATCGAAGGCACTTCGCAATGATAGTCTCGGGAAGGCGGGCTCCGCGGTCTTTTTCCTTGCTGCTATTTCTCTACTCGGAGTCGGCATTTTCCCCATTACAACTGGCATTTACCATACAGTGGCCAGTTATTCATTCTTCGGTCTTTCATTGATTGCGCTGATCATCCTTATTAGACCTTTACGGTCAAGCAAGGTATTTGGTGCGATCTTTTCGATCATGACGGTTGTGGCGATCATCATATCTCTGGGATTCTTGTTTTTCACAAATATCCCAACAGCCGAGGCAGTTGCGGTCATATGTCTCCTCTTTTGGTCCTCAGTGATCTCCGCCAGGATGTTAACGGCAAAAGGTGTCTAAGACTGCAAATAGACTAGGAAAAAGAAGAGCGGGCTATTGGCAGGTATAATCGAATTAGTCCTTTGAGGTTGATCCTTCTGGACGGTACCGATAAGTGATGTTGCAACTTCCCTCTCTGCTGACCATGCACGGGCCCATCGGATTCCCAGGGGTACATGAAGTCCCGAAGAGTGGACAGTCCTCGGAAGGGATGAGGCCCCTCAAAACTTCCCCGCATCGGCAGGCGGTTGAGAACTCCAAAGGAGAGAGGTCGGCGAGCAAATCAGCATACTTCTTTCGCGCGTCATATTCTTCAAATTCTTCTCTCAGCTCGAGGGCGCTGTTTCCAATGACAGGGAATCCTCGCCACGGCTTGTCGACTTTCTTGAAAACTTCGGAAAGAAGGGATAGGGCCTTTGGGTTGCCTTCTGGTTTTACGACACGCGAATACTCATTCTGGACAGAGGCAGTGCCCTCCTTGACCTGTTCAGCAAGCATATAAACAGCCATCAGGAGATCCAGTGGCTCGAAGCCCGCGACGACCTGCGGCATGTGAAACCGCTTCGCGATTTCCTCGTATGGCCTGAGACCAATAATCGTGCTTACATGTCCAGGCTGAATTAACCCATCAACGCGGATCTCCCCCATTTGGAGGATTGCTTCGATAGCCGGTGGAATCAAACGATGAGCGCTAAGAATTGAAAAAGAGGCGGGAGGTCTTGAATAGACTGCTGAGGCAGTCGTGGGGCTCGTCGTCTCGAACCCCACGGCCATGAAGACGACCTCTTTGCCAGTTTCTGCAAGCCTGATCGCTTCATCGACCGAATAGACAACTCTCACGTCACAGCCCTGAGCCTTAAGGTCTGCGAGGGAGCCGTCGGGTGTCGGCACCGCAAGCATATCCCCAAAGACCGCGAGTGTTTTTCCAGACCGGGCGATCGCCATCGCCTCTTGGATCTCATACGAAGTGGTGACGCAGACAGGACAACCGGGTCCCTGCCTGATATCGATGCCCGCTTTTTCAATGAGGTCCTGGAGACCAAACCGGACAAGGGTGTCCTGGTGCGTCCCGCATACATGCATGAACCTCGCATTGAGCCCCAGATCCGCTATTTTTTGAACAATCCTTTTCGCGGTTGCTTCATCCCTGAATTTGAACATTACTTCTCCACCACCTTGACCGATGTGACACCACAGCACTTCCCCTTAATGATGTCCGCTCGATCGTTGCATTTCGGGCAGCTCAGGATCGGAATGGAGAAGTGAAAAGATCCATCCCCAATATGTTCCGGTGGACCTTCAAACCCACATGAGGGGCAGCGTAGTATCGCCTTTTCGGTTTCAATGATTAGTTCAGCACCTTCAAGTATCGTCCCCTTACTTAATATCTCAAAAGCAAATCTCAATTGTTCTTCTCCAAGAAAAGTCAATTCTCCAACAATGAGTACGACCTCCTCGACCTTCTCAATCTCATAATTCGCAAGCTGATCGAGAACAGCGTTGATGATACCAGACATAACAGAAACTTCGTGCATTTTGAAGACTAAGTCTCGCATCACATAATTATTTTTTTGGAGAGATGAGGCAAGATCGGAAAAGTTAATCGTTAGACTACGAGAACTACTTATATAGAAATTAATATAAAGTGTGATTACCCGATGAACACCAGCAATAAGAAATCCAGGAAAGAATTAACGCTCGAGGCGATCGTCGAAGGAAAGAAGATGGAGGCATACGTGGAACATAGGACTAAAGACATGCACGTCTGCTGGATTTGCGGGACGATCGGTTACAAGAAAAAACCGATGAAAAACATCGGCAACCGGTGGATATGCATCGACTGCCTTAAGCATCTCAAGGAAATTCTTGATTCACTGGATCAATGGGAGGCAGAGATCCAGCTCGAGAAGGAAATGAGCAAGAAAATCGATGAGAGCCTGGGTGTTTAAGCGCAATCTTTTGGACATTCATTTATCGTGTCCTTTTCTCAGCAAAATAATCACAATAGCGATTGATTGGACAAACCGAACAATTCGGGTTCCTTGGCGTGCATATTTCCTTCCCAAAGGCGATTAAAACGGTGTTGATGCGTTTCCAAAGATCTCTTGGAACTACTCTTGTCAATTCCATCTCTGTTTCTCCAGGTGTCCTCGTGCTGACAAGCCCGATTCTATTCGATATCCTATGAACATGAACATCGACCGGAATCGCATCTTGGCCAAACCCGTAGACGAGAACGCAATTGGCCGTTTTTCTGCCGACTAAAGGCAGTGCGAGGAGCTTCTCCATATCGTTTGGAACGCGATCGTTGTAGTCTTGATGTATGATCCTTGCGATTTCCTTAATCGCTTTTGATTTTGCTTTGGGAAAACCCGCGGGGCGTATCAATTCCATGAGATCATCCAATGGCGCAGCCGCGAGCTCCGCCGGATTTTTGTATTTTGAAAAGAGACGTTGCGATGCGACGTAAGTATTTTCGTCCTTTGTCCTTTGAGAGAGAACCGTTGAAATGAGAACCTGGAAAGGGTCACTTCCAGCAGCGGGTCTCTCTTCCCCCTTTCTGCCAGGGAACGCCCCGTTGGGAAAGTGATTAACGAGTGTGGTCAAAATCTCTCTTATGGGCTTCATGCGAGTCCCACCAGACTTTCGCCTCGCCGATCGTGTAGAGCGAGCCTGTAATAAAGACTGTGTCGTCGACTGAGGCCATCCTCAACGCCGTTTCAACCGCATCGCCGACGTCTTCAACCGTTTCAACTTGGCTGCAGTACCTCTTTAGATGGTCTGCAACAATATGCGCTGGATATGCGCGTTTACTCTTTGGTGCTGTCGCAAATGCAACTGTCGCGATTTTACCGAGATGCTTTGCAAGCCCATCAATGTCCTTATCATTCAAAACGCCGAGTACGAGGATGATCCGACCCTTAACAAGTTCTTGGAGGTCTTTGGACACAATTGCTGCGCCATCTGGCGTGTGCGTCGCGTCAAAAATGACCAATGGTGATCGCGATAGGATTTCGAACCTTCCGGGCCAGCGGGTCTCCGAAAATCCTCTAACGATCGCACTATCAGGAATGTCGATTCCTTTCTTAATCAGCTCTTGAATGCAGCCGTAGGCGATCGCAGCATTGAGGGCCTGGAATGAACCTATGAGCGGGACATGAACCCTACCGATTCGCTCGATATCGATTATCGTTCCATCTAACGTCGTCGAAATGAGATCATACTTGATATCGCTACCTACAATCTTCAGTGGTGCATTGCGTTCCCTGCAAACCGATCTGATAACGTTGAGGACTTCCTCACTGCCATCAGCGGCTATCACTGGAACACCGGGCTTGACAATTCCAGCCTTCTCAAAAGCAATCTTTCCAAGAGTATCTCCTAGGTATTGCGTGTGCTCCAACCCGATTTTAGTTATCCCGCTACAGTCAGGATAAATGACGTTGGTGGCATCGAGGCGTCCTCCCATGCCGACTTCGATGACTGCCTCATCCACTCCCTTGTCAGCGAAATAGAGGAAGGCAAGCGCTGTTGTAATCTCAAAAAAAGTGAGCCGCTTGTAAGCATTTACCGAGGCCATTTCCTCCGCGATTGGCCTGATTTCTTCAATGAGGCGGAGAAGTTCACTTTCGGAAATTTGCGTTCGATTGATCTGGATTCTCTCACGAAAGTCGACAAGGTGCGGAGAGGTATATAATCCGACCTTGTATCCGGCTTCCTGAAGAATCGATGAGATCATTGCACAAACGGATCCTTTTCCCTTCGTGCCGGCGATGTGAACAGACCTGAACCTAAGATGAGGATCACCAAGCCGCTTCAAAAGTTCGATCGTGTTCTCAAGGCCAAGCTTGATACCCATGTTTTCGAGGCTGAAAAGCCAGTTCAATGTTTCTTGGTAAGACATCCTATCCCGCCACTAAAGATCGCGCTCAGCGATCACCTAATGTCACGAGCTGCTGAACGTATTCATTTAAATGAAGCTTGCGTTTCCGAGCGGCGTTCTTCAAAACCCTCATAATACCCGAGCCATATTGTGCCGCCTTCTTTTCATAATCAGCGATTTCATTGAGGGCGAGAGCCCTCGCGACGTTTCTTAGAAGCCCTTTTCTGATACCACCTCTCATCCTTTCTTCGACAGGGATGCTCCGCGCAAGATCGATGAATTGTGGATTGAGAAATGGATGCAAGATCGCTTTACCGAAATGCGCTGCGATTTTTCTTTCTAAATTCATTCCCTTATCGAGCAGCTTTTTCAAATCTTCATCCATCGACTTTACCCTTTCATCAAATGAAAGAAGCTCATATTTCTTGTAACCTCCAAACAACTCATCGGCTCCTTGCCCGTTTATTAAGAGTGATTCTTTAGCATTTAAGGCGACAAAATACAGGGGGAGTTCGTAGGAGAGAACAAGGGGGTTGAGATCGGAAATTATCGCTGCCAATCGCGGGACAGCGTTGATAATGTCTTCCTCGGTCAGGACAATTTTCTCCCATGGTAACCCCAATTTTTCTGATGTGATTCTAGCCACGGAAATATCATGTGAGTCCTCAATGCCAACTGTGTAAAGATGTGGGGTGCAATATTCCGATGCAATCGCTGCAAGAATGCTGCTATCCAGTCCTCCGGAGAATGATACTGCTATGTCGCTCCGACCCCGAAGATTCTCACCCAGAATGCCCTGGAGAGAGTTTAGGAGTTCAATTTCCCAAGCCATCGCGATTCACATTCTGCGTAGGTTGGACTCGTTTATTAATTTCTTCTCATTTTCGAATTTCAATTTGAAACTTGCTAGAATTCATTTGTTTAGATGCCGCAGTTTGGCATATTCATATGGATAAATAAAAATTGATGAAAAAGATTTAAGCATGAGTTCCGTTCAAGGGCACGATGGTTAGCCAGTTGGATGCATTATTCAACCCAAAAAGCGTCGCAATAGTCGGCGCTTCTGGTCATCCAGGAAAGATCGGAAACACAATCCTGATCAACCTGATGAATGGGAATTTTAGATTATATCTTGTCAACCCAAACGAAAGCGTCATCAATGGTTTCAAGGTCTATAAGAGTGTAAAAGACCTACCGGAAACAGTAGATCTGGCGGTTCTCGCTGTTTCTGCAAAGATCACGCCACCGATCATGAAAGAATGTGTGGAAAAGGGGATTCCCTTCGTGATTTCCGTAGCGGCTGGTTTTGGGGAGATCGGAGAAGAAGGTAAAATCCTGGAAAGACAAATCGCCGACATCATAAAGGGAACAGGAACCAGACTGGTAGGGCCGAACACTCTCGGAATCATTGTCACCGCCAACAAGCTTGACACACTCTTCGTTCCGAAAGAACGAAGCCCGAGGCCTGGTGATGGCGATATCACTGTGATCTCGCAAAGCGGTTCTATCATGTGCGGTATCTATGAAATGGCCGAGGATGCCGGCATCGGGATCAGAGCATGTGTTGGCCTTGGTAACAAGGTTGATCTCAACGAGAATGACTATCTCGAGTATTTCGCAAAGGATGATCGTACAAAATCGATCGCGATGTATCTCGAATCTTTTTCAGACGGACAGAAGTTCGTTGAAATCTGCAGGAAAATTACACCAAAGAAGCCGATCGTTGCGATTAAGGTAGGTAGCACTGAAAAAGGAGCTAAAGCGGCATCATCCCACACTGGGGCAATAGCGAGTGGGTCAGACGCTTTGGTAAGCGGGATCTTCAAACAAATCGGAGTCCAGAGGGCTTACGATGAAATCGAGCTGCTAGACATGGCAAAAGCCCTCGCTTATCTCGACCACATCGACGGAGATAGAATTGCGATCGTCAGCAGCACGGGCGGTTTCGGCGTCATTGCTACCGACTACATCGAATCTAAGGAAAAAGGAGTGGGCATGAGGCTTGCGGAGATAAGCGATGAAGGCAAGAAAGCGATCAGAGAGAGGACACAGTATTTTGCTTCCGTTGAAAACCCTATCGACCTCACAGGCAGTGTGACGGACGAAATGTACGGTGAGGTCTTGGAGATCATCCAGAGAGAAAAAGATGTCGATGTGGTCATGCTGCTCCTCCAGCTTCAGCCGCCCCTCATAACAAACCGCCTAGTCGACATCGCTGAAGAGAAGATCAAGAAAGGAGGGAAACCGACCGTAGTCTGTTGCATAGGCGGAAGTGTACCGAGACCTATGCTCCGTCGCTTCGAAGAAAAAAGAATACCGGCATACAGTTCACTGACGAGAGCGATCAAGTCGATCCGGTGCTTATACGACAGGGGGCTTTACCTGAAAAGGATTAGACGCTCGAGTAACGAAGAATAGAAAATGTCTTAAGATTCAAAAGGCAATCTCTTATAATTGCTATGGACAACGTCACGAGGATCGGAGTATCGCTCGAACCAGAACTACTGGAAAAATTCGATGAATTGATTCGGGAAAAGGGGTATACCACGCGGTCCGAGGCGATCAGGGATCTGATCAGGAACGCACTCGTGGAGGAGATCTGGGCTGATGAAAATTCGGAAGCATTCGGCACCATTACACTCGTCTACGACCATGAGAAGGGTGGCGTGAGAGAGAAATTATTAGAGATCCAACACGCCCATCATACGCAAATATCCTCGTCAATGCACATCCATTTGGACGCGCATAGGTGCCTGGAGGTTCTCGTGGTCAGCGGAAAGGTAAAGAACATCAAGAAACTCGCAGATGAACTCTGTAGTGTTCGTGGCGTTCTGCACGGCAAGCTGGCAATGACTGCAGGGCGTTTCGGTACTGAAGGCGAAGAACATTGAGCGATTTCGGCGATCTCTACTTTCAAAATAAAGGATTCGAGGGTTCTCGATCTAACTAAGCGCAATTTTTAACACGAACATATAATTTTATATAGAGTTCTCATTGGGCGAAGAACGAATGAGAATACTCGTGATCTCTGAAAAGGCTAACGCAGCCGCTCGCATTGCTACGATCCTCGGGAAGGGGTCCTATAAGAGGAAAAATCTACACGGTGTTCCAGTTTTCCATATTGAAAGAGATGGTCAGGAAATCGACATCGTGGGTTTGCGCGGTCACATCCTTGAACTGGATTATCCAAGAGAACTCAACGATTGGCGGAAAGTCGATCCCAAAGACCTCGTCTATGCCACTCCTGAGAAAAGGGTCATCGCAAGGAATATTCTGGCAGCTCTCAAAGAACTCTCAAATGATATAGACCAGGTCATCATCGCGACCGACTATGACAGAGAGGGCGAACTTATCGGCCTTGAAACCGTAAAGATGCTCTCCATAGACCCGAAGAAAGTGAAGAGGGCGAGGTTCAGTGCGTTGACAAAGAATGAGATCGAAGCGGCCTTTTCTTCGCTCACCACTCCAGACGAAAAGCTCGCAGAATCTGCCGAGTGCAGACAAATCATCGATCTCGCATGGGGCGCAACACTCACCCGCTTCATCTCAAAAGCGACACATCAGATGGGAAAAAATTTCCTCTCTGTGGGCCGTGTGCAGAGCCCGACGTTAAGCCTCATCGTCGACAGGCACAAACAGATCGAAGAATTCGTCCCGAAACCTTACTGGGATGTCACCGCCAAGCTGAGACACAATAATGCCGAGTTCGCTGGAGGACATCAAAAGAACCCTTTCTGGGAAGAGAGCGATGCGAAAAATGTCCTTTCTAAATGTAAGGACATAGGATTAGGTGAGGTCATCCAGTATGAGGCAAATGAAAGAGATGAATATCCTCCGGCGCCATTCAACACGACGAATTTTCTCGCCGAGGCAAATAGACTAGGTATTCCGGCGAGTAGGGCGATGAGCATCGCTGAGGACCTTTACACTTCTGGTTACATCTCATATCCGCGTACAGATAATACCGTCTACCCAAAATCCCTGTATTTGAAGGGCGTTCTCGAAAAGTTGAGAGAATCTGAGTTTAAAAAGGAAGTAGAGGAAATACTCGCCCAGGATCGGATAATTCCGTCAAGAGGAAAGATCGAAGCGACCGATCACCCACCAATTTATCCCACCGAGGTCGCTTCGAGAGGAACATTGAAAGGGGAGAAGTGGAAGATCTACGAGCTCGTGGTGCGCCGGTTCTTGGCAACCCTTGCGCCGCCAGCGAAGGTTAGAGTCAATAATTGCGCGGTCTCTATAAATGGAGAAATATTCACCGCCGATGGATATAAGTTGATTAATCTTGGCTGGAGGAAATACTATCCATATTATAGAATCTCTGAAGTCGAAATCCCGGATTTAAGTGTGGGAGACAAAGTCGAAGTCCTGAGCGTCGAATCAATCAAGAAACTCACACAACCGCCACCGAGGTATACTCAAGGTACGCTCATCCAGGAAATGGAGCGCCTTGGATTGGGGACTAAAAGCACAAGACACGAGATCATCCAGAAGCTGTATGAACGAAATTATGTGAGAGGCAATAATCTCATACCGACACCAGCAGGAATTGCCGTGGCAGAAGCCCTCGAGAAATACGCGAACATGATCACGGACAGCAAAATGACGTCGCACCTCGAAAAGGACATGGACGATATCGCGAGAGGGGAGAGCACGATTGACGATGTTGTACACGAGTCACAAGATATGCTTTCTGATGTCATTGATATTATGGATCAG
>JARYLV010000028.1 GCA_029907465.1 Methanomassiliicoccales archaeon | reverse complement strand
GTTCGCGGCCTCTAGTTAACCAGTTGTCCGGCAGGGCATAGCTGGGCAGCCACGCCGTCGTGGGTAAGAGCTGAAAGCATCTAAGCTCGAAACCACCTCGAAAAAGAGGCACCTTACAACACTCGTAAATGACGAGTTTGATAGGACCGGGATGTACGTACCAAGGTTCGCCGAGGTACTCAGTCCGCGGTCACTAACGTTGTTACGGCCGCATAAGCTGTCGGCAAAGCAGTGCGGTTGGCTTCGGCTTAACCGTCATACGGGCTGCGTATGTCCTTCCACTTGTTATTCCCATTATGATTTTTCTATAAGCTCAGAAGAATTCGATTTAGAAATTCTGAGAGCTATACAAAATGCTGATACATACTCATTGATCAAATAGAGTTAAATCAGGGGGTACGAATCTTCTGATACGCTTGATTGCGTCGAACTTTTCTCTTTTCCCTAATTTCGCCTGTTCGATGCCGTCTACCAGCAGCTGAATTGATTCGTCCATTGATTTCCTATCTACAGGAAACGGGACTCCATCCTTCCCCCCAACTGCAAACGAAAATTTAACTGGATCTTTCCAGCTAGGTTCGGCTCCGTATATGAGCTCTCCTATCAACGCAAGGGCTCTGACGGTCGAAGGGCCGATTCCCTTTATTGCTAGCAGCTCCTCGTAATTCGTCGGACGAAATTCATAAGCTTTTCTCAATGCTTCCCAGTTGATCGATCTAGGCATGCTTAGACGCAATATTCGTTCACCTGTCCACTCAGTGATGGAGCTTTGGCCTTCCTCCATGACAACAATCTCTCGCCTCAATCGGTCTATTCCTTCGTTGACCAGATCGACCGAAACCTTTCTAGATTCTCCACTTTTTCGTGAGGTCATGTCGAGAACCTTGTTCTTTTCAAAACCCAGTATTGCCGTATGGGGCTCTTCGACAAATTCTCTTAACTGGCCAGAATACCAATGATATCTTCTCGCATAACCTCTTTCTTGATCCATACCTTGTTGAACAACAGTCCAGTTGCCCTTCCTATCACATACAAACGTATGATGATAGAGCTCATGTCCGTCTTGAATTGCGACGTTGTCGATCTTTGCACTCATCCTACTCGCGTAGATCATTTTGGCCTCGAGATTAGGAGAGATCTCATGACTCTCTGCCCATGTCTTGATCTCATTCGGGGTTTCAGTCGAACGCTTTCCTTTCCCCCCAGCAACACAAATCTCGTCGCTTGTTCTCAATGCCTCCTTTAAAGCCCCGCACGTAACTGTCGTTGTCCCCGAGCTATGCCAATCGAAACCGAGTACGCATGAAAACGCCTGGAACCAGAATGGGTCGGCAAGCCGCCTGATGATTTCCTTTGAGCCGTACTCAATGATCATAACATCTGCAATCGCAGAGGCGAGTTTTACCATCCTTTCAAAGAGCCATCGAGGCGCACTTCCTCCGTGAAGTGGCAGATCCGCAAGACCGACCTTTGGCACAATGATCTCTCAGATACTCCTGTCTTAAAAACCTTCTGAAGAGATAATCAAAACCGAGAGTCCATAACTATGGGACATAAAGGCATGTAGTGGAAGTAGGCAGACGCTTTCTCAACTCCATCAGATGCGGATAGAAAATCCATATCTCGTCTTCATTCTCAGGCTCGCGACCAATAATTCTTGAGATAAGTTTGACTTCAATTTTTCCTGAGACTTTCCATGCACCGCCTGGATAGGAGGTGTCCGTAACGATAAAAATAGGTAACCTGAGGCGCTCCTTTTCCACATCGTCTAGAAGAGAGGCGATATACTCGATTTCATTCTTCGAAATCGCATAACGGTTTCCATCTTTTCCAGTGTAACAGGGACTTTCTTCACGGAGAAGATCGATCAATCGCCTTCTCGTTGACGGAATATGGCGATTCATCGAGGCGATGAATTTTTCGAATGCTCCGTCGCTGAACATCAAACACCCTCATCTACACAATTTGTCTAGAATGATAGTGTATTATTATCTTTTCACTGACAAAAGTTTTGCAAAGGATCACCGAAATCAAAAAATTCAAAGGGTGACAATTTTGAGACTACTCAAATGCAGAAATCCGAGCTTGGCTGCCCGTAATCTATCTTTTCCCATCATCATTCACCCTTGTATATTTGCATGCATGACCGGGATACTTTTTTAGATATTTTTTAAAAGGCAACAGCCCTGGGAAACGTACTCCCGAGGATCGCAAAATCGTTTTTTGTCTGGTCTTTCCTCAATTCAGCCGTACAGATAACAAACTCTCATGAAAAGGGATGGAACATAGCTCTGGTATTGCATATGGAACAAGATTTGTATATACAGAACGATTTTAATTAAAGATAGACCAATTCTGCGGGTATGGGTAGCGAAGGAAATTTCAACTCGCATCTTAGATTACGGTTGAGATGGACTTATTTTAGATATCAGCGTGAGTTGTGACGACTTTGAAAACGATAGTAGCGCTACACTTCAAATTAAATTTTATCGGCAGGGCAATGCACTCGGAGAAATGGCCATTATGGAGATCAGTGCACAGTACATCACGATATGAAGAGTGCCAGATGAACTACACGTTGCGGAGGAAGTGATCATGATATATGTCCATTGCTATGCTATTAGATTAGTGACATTACATCACGACGGTATGCCAAAGGATCAAAAGGACTGCGGACTTACGTAATACACTATTGCTTTTACATTCGTCACGTATTATATATTCTTCTTCTTGATTTATTGAAAGCATTGCATAGGAGTAATGAGAGGGATATATTACTGATTCCCAACAACCAATAATGAGAGGATTCGATGGAGCAGGAACGTGAACAGAAAATTGAGAAAATGCTAGAAATGCACCCGTGTTATGCTGAAGCCGCTCACCAGAAGTGTGCGCGAATGCACCTCCCAGTCGCACCGCGTTGCAATATCCAGTGCAACTACTGCAATCGAAGATATGACTGCGCAAATGAAAGCAGACCAGGCGTGACAAGTGAGATCCTCACACCAGAGCAAGCAGTCCAGAAAGTCCGTTATGTCAAAGAGAGGATTCCAAATCTCACCGTCATTGGGATCGCAGGCCCTGGTGATCCACTTGCTAATGAAGAGACATTCAAAACGCTTGATCTGATTCACAATGAATTTCCCGATTTGACGCTATGTCTTAGCACCAACGGACTCTTGCTACCGAGATATGTCGAGCGTTTAAGATCCTTAGGCGTAAGATTCATCACTGTGACCATAAACGCCGTTGACCCTCAAATTGCCAGCAAGATATATGACTTTATTTCATACGATGGAAAAATATGGCGAGGGCTTGATGCGGCAAAGATTCTTGTCGAAAATCAGTTGAAGGGGGTGGAGATGGCCTCAAAAGCAGGAATGCTCGTAAAGGTCAACACGGTCATGATTCCCGGTATCAATGACACCCACATACCCGAGGTTGCAAAGAAAGCGAAGGAAATTGGGGCTTATATCGTTAACATTATTCCACTAATTCCTGTCCCTGGAACAAAATTTGCAAATCTTACAGCTCCGACGCCAAGAGAGAGGAAACTCTTGCAGGACATGTGTGAGACAGAGATACGACAGATGAGGCATTGCCGTTTTTGCCGAGCCGATGCCATCGGTCTGCTCGATCAAGACCGATCTGCGGAGTTTGCCCATATCACATGCGGTACTCAATTACCTGAGAGAGGAATTGTCTCTGTACAAATGGAGGGGAAGACAAAATACAAAATCGCGGTCGCCTCCAGTGACGGTTCAAATGTTGATACGCATTTCGGGCATACCGATCGTTTCCTTGTGTATGATGTCGAAGGGAATTTGATAACCCCAGCAGGAGAGATCAGGGTCGATCCGATGATGGAAGTCCCGATGTTCGGAAAGAGCCATGCGACTAAGATTGAGAGGATCGCTGATGCTCTTAAAGGATTTGACATGGTACTGGCCAGCCAATTTGGAGACCGGGCCATCGAAGCTCTAGAGCGCCGTGGGATTGTTGCGATGAAGGAGAGAGGCGATATCAGAAATGCGATCATGAGGGCGACCAGGCGATTAATTGAAGAGCGTTCGAAGTTATTCGAGTGAGGTGTGTTGATGAGGGGATCTGACCTCCTAGTTAAATGTCTTGAGAACGAGGGCGTCACCAAGATATTTGGCATCCCAGGGGAGGAGAACCTCGAAGTCATGGACAGTCTCATCGATTCTGGCATCGAATTCATATTAACGAAACATGAGGAGTCTGCATCCCTGATGGCCGAAATCACCGCGCTTCTCACCAATGAGCCAGGGGTCTGTCTTTCCACACTTGGCCCTGGTGCGACAAATCTTGTGACAGGAATAGCGGATTCATATCTCAACTATGTACCACTGGTTGCCTTAACGGGACAAGTCTGGCTTGAAAGGGCGTACCCGCCGCAAAAACAGTACATCGACCTTGTCGAGCTCTTCAAGCCGATAACGAAGGCGAGCTTGAGCATTCGAGCTTCATCGCGAATCCCAACAGTTGTGAGGAACGCTTTCGATATTGCTGCACAGGAGCGACCTGGACCGGTTCATATAGAATTGCCACAAGATGTAATGGGGACTGTTGCTGAGGGAGAACCAATGCAAAGGTCTCCAATCGAAATTTCTGGAGGGGACGATTCTGCGATTGACATTATCAAGGAATTCATTGAATCTTCTGAAACTCCGATGGTTCTCGCTGGGCGTGGAATTTTAAGGGCACATGCGGAAGATGAATTCAGAGAATTTGCCAGGGCACTTAACATTCCAGTTGCTCATACTTGGATGGGGAGCGGCTTAATCCCATTCGACGATCCACTTAGCCTGCATACAGTCGGGTTAAGAACGCACGACTTTATGAGAAGGGCATTTGAACTTTCAGATCTTGTCATTACCATCGGTTACGACGTACTCGAGTTCCAGCCAGTTTTTTGGAACGTAGGGAAAAAAAAGAAGATAGTATATATTGGCGCTTCCTACGCTGAAACGGCACCGAAATTCAGTCCAGATATTCAGTTGATTGGTAACATGAAGAAGAACTTGTCGTTGCTGACATCATGTGGCACGAGAAAAGACAACTGGACTTCTGAATTAAGGGATCAATTACATAGAAGGATATTCGATCTTCCTCGTGATGAGAGCCCGGTCAAACCACAACTCGCTGTGCGTGCTATTAGGGATTGTCTTGGAAGGAAGGATATAATTATCTCGGATGTTGGAGCACACCTGCTATGGATGGAAAAACTATACCAAACGTATGCCGAGAGGACATTGATCGCATCTAATGGGCTGCTTCCGATGGGTATTGCTGTCCCTGGTGCAATTGCTGCAAAGCTAGTATGCCCTGAGAGAAAGGTCGTTGCGGTCTGTGGGGATGGCGGTTTCTTAATGACTTCTTCCGAGCTCGAAACTGCATCGAGACTGAAAACGCCATTTACAACAATAATATTCAATGACGGTGGATTCGGTATGATAAAAATCCGCCAACAGAAGAATTTTGGAAGGACGATCGGTGTTGATTTTAGAAATCCTGATTTTGTGAAGTATGCGGAGTCATTCGGGGCGAACGGATACAGAGTTTCAACGGCAAAGGAGCTCAGCGAGGTCCTGGCAAACTGTTTACGCAATGACGAGCTCTCGGTAATCGACGTGCACATTGATTACAAAGAAAACGTGCGTTTGATACAATGATAAGACGGATCGGCGCATCAAAAAAGATGATGATCTCCTATCGATTTAACGCTGGATGATGAGTACGATTAAAAAGATTAAAATAAAGACCCCCCAATACGCAGAACAATGAATGCCTCGGAATACGAGCTAGATTACTTCAAAAGTAAAGGCTTCGCTCGGAGAAAATGCCGCAGATGTGGTAGGCATTACTGGACGCTTGGGCCATGGGAGACTTGTGGTGAGCCGCCCTGCGACGAATATACGTTCATTGGTAATTCCCCGATGAACAAGTCGCTCACCCTCCATGAAATGAGGGAAACGTATCTGAGATTCTTTGAGAAGCATGGGCACACCCGTGTGGGCCGTTATCCTATTGTTGCTAGGTGGAGAGATGACGTTTTTTTCACGCAGGCATCGATATACGATTTTCAGCCTTGGGTTCTCGAGGGTGTGGTGGATCCGCCCGCGAACCCCCTCGTTATTTCACAGACATGTGTCAGATTTAACGATATTGACAATGTAGGGAAAACTGGGAGACACTTTACTTTTTTTGAGATGCTCGCTCATCACGCTTTCAATAGAAATAAAAAGGAAATATATTTTAAAGATCGGACCGTTGAACTCTGCCACGAATTCTTTACAAGTAGCCTCGGAGTCCCACCTGAGAGGATGAGATACATTGAAGAATGGTGGGAGGGTGGTGGGAACTCTGGTCCTTGTCTTGAAGTCATTCTCGACGGTGTCGAGCTTGCCACGCTCGTGTTCATGATGTATAAAGAAGAGACGAGTGGAAGAAAACCCCTGAGCATGACTGTTGTTGACACTGGATATGGTCTTGAGAGAATAACATGGGTATCACAGGGAACATCCTCGGCATATGAAGCGGTATTCGGGCCTGTGCTTCAACATCTTAAAGAAATCACAGGCATATCCGCAGATTTGAGGATTCTCAACGAGTATTGCAAAGTCGCTGGTATGACCAATGCCCGTACTGCAGCAGATATCAAGAAAATCAGAGAAATGACGGCCGACAGAATAGGGATATCCTATAAAGAGCTCATCCAGTGTGTCAAACCTCTTGAAGACATTTACGTGATATGTGATCATACGCGAGCCCTGGCGTTCATGCTCAACGACGGGGTCGTACCATCAAACGTCAGAGAGGGTTATTTCGCACGATTGCTCGTTAGAAGGGCGCTTCGGGCAATGCGCGATTTGGGCGTTAACATACCGTTATCAGATGTCGTAAGCTGGCAAATTGATTTCTTTAGTTCCATTTTCACTGAGATGAAGGAGAATAAGGAAGACATTTTGGAACTCGTCGATTATGAGGAGGAAAAATACAAAGAGACATTAGCGAGAGGACGACAACTCGTTTCGAGAATTACCAAGAGTCTTGGACCTGAGGAACGAATTTCGACTGAGATGCTCATAGAACTCTACGACTCACATGGCTTGAATCCTGAAATTGTCCAGGAATTTTCATCGTTTCAAGTGGATATCCCAGATGATTTCTATATCCGAGTCGCGGCGAGGCACGAAAAACCCGAAATGATAAAAGAGGAAAGTTCCTTATCCGGAATACCTGAAAACCTCCCAGAGACAAAACTCCTCTATTACGAAGATCCCGAGATCCTAGAATTTGAAGCGACGGTCATTGCGAAGATCGATAAGGCGGTTGTTCTTGACAAGACTTCATTCTATCCAGAAGGAGGAGGACAGGAATGGGACATTGGTACGCTGAACGGCATAAAGGTGACCAGAGTGCTAAGAAAGGGGAACTCAGTTGTTCATTTTTTAGAGGGTGATTCCTTCGAGGTTGGAACGAAGGTTAAGGGGATAGTGGACAAAAAAAGAAGGATACAGCTCATGAGACACCATACGGCTGCGCATCTAATTAATGGGGTCGCGAGGCGACTTCTCGGAAATCACGTATGGCAAGCTGGTGCACACAAGTCGGAAGATTTTGGTCGCCTCGACATCACCCATCATCAGAACTTGACCAGAGAACAAATCGAAAGGCTCGAAAAAGAAGTTAATCGTATTGTCCTCGAGAATTTACCTGTTAATGTCAAGTTAATGCCACGGATCGAGGCGGAAAAGTCATACGGATTCCGTTTATACCAAGGTGGAGCGGTTCCTGGCGCCATCATAAGGGTCGTTGAAATTGAGGGAATCGACGCCGAAGCATGTGGAGGTCTCCACTGTAAGAACACCGGGCAAGTCGGGCTCGTCCGTATTTCGAAAACGAAACGAATCCAAGATGGTGTCATACGCATTGAATATACGGTGGGAACGACAGCGATAGACAACGTGATCAGAGACAAGGAGATTGTCTGGTTGCTATCAGAAAAATTGAGAACAACACCAGAGCAGTTGATACCAGCAACTGAGAGGGTCCTTGAAGAACTCAAGCAAACAAAAAAAGCATACGAAGATCTGAGAACTGTATACAACAAAACGATTCTCGACCGTCTGCTAACGGACGCTGCAGTCATCGACAATATCAAAATCATTACTTATCGCGTGAAGGGGGAATTTGAAGACCCCGTGGAGATATCTAGAGCACTTTCGGCAAAAGAAAATGTTTTGTCGGTAATTGCAAGTGGTGAAAACAACCCAAGAGTCCTTGTTTCGTGCGGTAAGGACGTTGAGGTCGATTGTAGAGAGATTCTCACGGAAATTACGGCATTGGCTGGCGGTACGGGTGGCGGCAAAAAGGAATTTGCGCAAGCCGGGGGTTTGCGAGAGGAAAAGGTTGACGAAGTTCTCCGCAAAGTACCAGAAATTGTGAAAAGGTTAATATCAGGATGTGCTTGATGAAATGAAGCATAGGAGATTCATTGAAAAGCTCAGAACCTATTCAAGAGCGACGAAACTCGATGGGATCCTAAGACGATACTTTATTATTGGCGCGTTTGACGGTGCCTTGACGATTCTTGGGGTAATACTGGGGGCTGTATCGACTGGGCATTTAAGTCGAGAGATCATATTGAGTGCTGGCATAGGAGGAAGCATTGCGTTAGCGATTTCCTCGATCGTTGGAGCATACGAAGCTGAAAGGGTCGAGTCAAGAGTCGTCCAGTTGAATATCGAAAAGGCGATGCTGTCAGAAATCTCTGGAACGGAATTTGATAGGGCACTCCGAGTTTCCGCGATCGTTTCAGCTATTATTCACGGCATTGCGCCGCTTCTAGCTGCTCTCGTTCCAATCGTTCCCTTCGCATTTTTTGATGTGAGGACTGCCGCGCTTGTGTCAACCACTATCACACTGACATTCCTTTTCCTTATGGGCTTCTATTTTGGAAAGTTGGCCAAAGAAAGGATGATCCTCAGCGGCTTGAGATTTGTGCTTGTTGGCATTATAACTGCTTTAATCATTGTTGTGTTTTTTGGTGCTCACTGAATCGCGATCGATGGTGGATTCCTTTCAAAAAGAGGAAAGAGTTCATTCGCCGTTTTATCGAAGAATTTTAATACTGGGCAGAGCACAAAGTTACAGAAACTCTTAAATATAAACTTACATGTAGGGGACTTGCTCCACGAGAACATTAACTCGTTTGATCATCGTATGGAGGTAGGCACTTTGGTCGAAACCAGCGGAACACAACCGATACAAAAGGATGATTTCAAGTATATCGTGAGGCTTGCGAATACTGACCTAGATGGCAATAAGGGCGTTGTAGTAGCTCTGCAAAGAATCAAGGGCGTCGGTAACCGAGTGGCCGAGATCATCGCAAGAAAGGCTGGTGTGAGCAGAATCGAAAAAATTGGTAGCCTACCAGATTCAAAGATAGAAGAGATTGAAAAATTACTTCAGACTTATGCAGATTTTGTTCCCAGTTGGGCTGTGAACAGACAACACGATTTCGAAACGGGGCTTGACATGCATTTGATTGGTGCTGACCTAGAATTGTACAGAAAAGACGACATCAACCGGATGAAGATGATCAGATGCTACAAAGGGATCAGACACGAGATGGGCCAGAAAGTCAGGGGCCAGCGGACAAGGTCGAATGGTAGAACAGGTCTCACGCTGGGTGTAAGTCGACAAAGAACGCAACCAGCAAAGGCTGAGAGCAGCGAAAAGAGTGGGAAGAAGTAGGTGTTTAGATGGGCGATCCGAAATTCCCTCGTCGGACTTATGATACGCCTTCGCATCCATGGAAGGCAGATCGAATCAAAGAGGAGACAGAGCTCGTAAGAATATACGGACTCAAAAATAAGAGAGAGATCTGGAAGGCTAAATCGATTGTGAGAAATCTCAGGCGGCAGTCAAGAAATCTACAGGCGCGACTGAGATACGGGGAAGAACAAGCACGAATCGAGACGCAGAATCTCCTGAGAAAGTGCGGCATGATTGGACTTTTGCCGCTAGACGGTTCGACGCTCGATGATGTGCTAAGTTTGACCGCTGAGTCCATACTAAACAGGCGCCTCCAGACCTTAGTCTATAAGAAGGGACTTGCCAACACAATGGAACAAGCAAGGCAGTTCATAGTGCATGGACATATTTTCGTTAACGGCAGAAAGGTCACCGTTCCTGGGTATATCGTAGGGAGGAACGAGGAAGACAAGATTGAATTCAATCCTGCTTCTCCACTCGCGGACGAACAACACCCAATGAGACTCTTAAAGAAGAAGTCGAAAGAAGAGAGAGGCGTCGAGAAAGTGGCTCTAGAGAAACCAAAAGTTCCAAAGAAAATACTGAAGGTCAAAGAGGTCGTTGAGGTTCTCGAAGAAGGCGGCGAAGCCTTTGAGGAACTGGACATTGATGAGGGCGATACTGAGACAGAGGAGGCTAAATGATGGGGAAATGGGGAATCGCTCATATATTTGCAAGCTACAACAATATCATCATCACATTAACTGACATAACTGGGTCGGAAACGATCACCAAATGTTCAGGTGGCATGGTAGTTAAAGCCGCTAAGGATGAGGCTTCACCATACGCTGCCATGAGAGCTGCCGAACGGGTCGCCGAAATTGCCAAAGAAAAGGGAATCGAGGGGATACATGTAAAAGTCCGCGCACCAGGCGGTAATAAGTCTCTCTCACCTGGGCCAGGAGCCCAGGCGGCAATCAGAGCACTCGCACGCGCAGGTCTGAAAATCGGACGCATTGAGGACGTGACACCAATACCTCACGACGGAACGAAAAAGAAAGGTGGCCGAAGAGGAAGGCGCGTATAGAGGCGGCAACCTATGGAAATCAAGATACTCGAATTGATGGAAACAAAAGCTAAATTCGTTATTTCCGGCACGAGGCCCGAGGTCGCGAACGCTTTGCGTCGATGTCTCATTTCCGAAATCCCAAAGATGGCCATCGACACCGTGGAATTCCATCTCGGCCCGATCAGAGATGAGGAGGGCAACGAATATGAGAGCGTCAGCCCCCTCTTTGATGAAATCATCGCTCATAGACTAGGAATGGTCCCCATACCAACAGATCTAGATATCTTTACCTTCCAGGAAAAATGCACATGTGGTGGGGAGGGGTGTCCTAATTGCACGATCATGTATTCACTGAACAAAAAGGGGCCATGCGAGGTCTATTCTGGTGATCTTGAACCCCTTGGAGGAAATGAACTGAGAGTAAAGGACGAGCTTATCCCCATCGTTAAGCTCGGCCCTGGACAAGCGCTCTTGATTTATGCGTCCGCGCGCCTTGGCACTGCCAAACAACATGCGAAATGGCAGGTCACTAACGGTGTCGGATATAAATACTATCCAGAGATCTCTATTGATTACAGTAAATGCGAAGGCGAAGATGACTGCATCAAAGCGTGTCCTCGCGGTTGTTTTGGCAAAAAGGATGGAAAGACTGTCGTTATTGATCAAGAAGCATGCACTTTGTGTATGGCATGCGTTGAGGCATGCACCAACAAAGCGGTGACCGTTAAAGGAAATGAAGGGAAATTTATCTTCGAATTTGAAACGGATGGTTCTCTCAGCGCTGAGAAGACGCTTCGTACAGCTTTGGAGATCATGGAGAAGAAATTCGAGGATTTCAGGGAATTGGTCTCCTCATTCGAAAGTCAGTAAAAAAGTCACATGAAATCAGTGAGTGTGCACTTCTTAACTTTATCATTTTCAAACAGTGAATTTATCGAATTTTCAATAAGAGCAATTCGCTGCAAAGTGTATGTTGGCAGGCCAAATTTCCTCCCAATTTCTTTCGTGATCTCGAGGTATTTCTTAATGCTTTTTTCATGCACAGTCAGGGTTAGATTAGCACCACAATAACATTTCCCTCTCAATGGCATTCTACGATAACTTGCATTGCATTTTGTGCATCTGAGACGCTGACCAGAAAAACTATTCAAATTGCCAATCATATCGGGCAAGAAATGCCTTGTGATCACCCTATAAACAACGTCAGTCTCGTCGACTGCCCTGATCTTCTTTGCTAATTCTAGCTGGGCGTTCATCTTGTCGATCATCGTTTCGAGAGTTTTGTACGACGATTCTTTTGGGCCTTCAGCGATATCTTTCGTATCGTGAGTAAAACCGAACCCCTCATACTGTAAAACTGAACCTATTCTATTCGCGACTAAATCCATCATTTCCTGGATTTCCTTTGGATGTTTGTAAGACATAGAGGCTTCGTAGAACTCTAAAGGATAGTCCCATCGCACATCGAGATTATGTGCTTCCTTATCGATTTCATTTGGATCAATGCGGGTCGTGAGGACGAGCGGTGCATCCATTAAGCCCCCTCTCCGATCGGGAAGAAATGACCTCGAAAAGTTGATTAGTGCATCAAGTAGGAGAATACAGCTGTCTTCATCACCGTCTGCATTTCGCCTCTTCGCTGCATGGAAGAACGGATGGCCATAGCCGACATTCGCATCTGTAAATCCAATGATCCTGCATAACACGCCTCCAGAAGTGTGAGGTGCCAAACCGATGGCTAGATGGCCGATCAGATCTGATCGGTGATTAACGTTGTAGTATGGACTGAGACCGTAATGGTCTTGCAGAAGCTCGTCGACGAACTTGGCAACCCTCAAGAGATAATCTCCACAAGATGATGAAGGGACGATGTCCTGAACTTTAAGTTCGCAAAGTTGAGTGTCCTCAGTTAATTCATTGCCAAATGCGTCTTTTACATATCCAAGAGAGCGGGCTTTTTCGACGGTCAGCCCAATTTCACGTGGTCTGAAATGCGTGAGAGGGACATCGGTCATGTCATAACGGATTGTTCCATCTTTGAACACAAAAACGTCGTATTTCGCTCTCAAAATCCCTTTCTCGATCGCCTCAGGCGTTTTGTTTTTGGAGATCATTCCTTGGACGCCTTTTATCTCTGGTAAATTTCTTTCCTTAAGACGTTCCATCGCCTGTTTGAGAAGCTTAGATATCGGAATACGCTGGATTTCGGGGTCACCCGATACGACCGTATGAGATCCGCACTCACACACACACTGAAACGTCTTCTTACCGCATGCTCTGCACTGTCTCACCCCTACCTCAACCTCAATCTCTTCTTCGGTCGCTGCCTCGCTCACCAGTCTCTGTAAACCCCCGCTATGTCCAAGAGGGAAGAGTACGTGGGGAGGTGGTCGCATTTTTCTTTCCTTGGCTTTCTCCGGTCTCGCCATTCTAGCGCCGATCCGCGTCACCGCCCGCGGTCGCACCGTAATCCCCATCGCCCTAGAAACTGCGGTCAATGGATCTTCACCCTCGAAAGCCGCGACCTCAACAATCTTCTCACCGTTATGGCCGAGACCGAGCCCGGCGAGAACTGGCTTCGCATAATTTTCCAAAACGATGAAGTCACCAACGACGCGGTGCAAAGCTCCGAGTCTTTCTAATACATTTTTTACTTTCGCCTCTTTCTTGATCTCAAGAATACCATCGTGCCAAGATGCGTTTATCAATAAATGCGAGCGCAAATCTCTTAATCCATCCATATCGACGTCCGACCAAAAAAGATTGAATTTCGGATGGAGCGGGACGCCATAAGTTTTTGAAATTCTCATCGCTTCCTCAAAGCTTGGATCTCTCCAGCTTTCCGGTAATTCAACGCATGCTCGCTTGAGCTCTTCTCTGTACCACTCAATAGAATAAGCACCTGGAACCAATACATGATTGTTTTCGACAAATTCCCCAAAGGAAATTAATATCTCGCCGAGGTCAACGATCTCCTTAATTCTACCACGGATTTTTTCAAATTCATCAACAGAATTGACCTGTACGAGATCACCATTCTCGAGGAGCACAATCGGTCCCTCAATCGAATCACACGGTGTCGCAGCACCAGCCTTTCCTGGCCTTTCAAGTTTAATTTGAGTTCCGACCGCAATGAATTCATCCAGCGCGTACATTGTGGCAGGATTCAGACCGATAGCCGCTAGCCCCGTCGTTCTCCCACGACCATATCTCAACCTGAAACCACCGACCTTTGAAGGATGCGCAAGAACGGGCCTCCCAGCAACTATGTCCTTCAAGAATTTGTAATCTGGTGCGACTCCGCTGGCCTCCGATTCCTCTGAAAACTTTTTCCGGAGATCAAGGTACTCATCTATGAAATCCCATCCATCAATTCCCAGGCGCCTTACATGTTTCTGGATCTTCGGCGCCTTTTGGCATAACCCTTCTGCTATAACGAGGCATGCACCGCCTCTAACCTTATTGGTCTCAACCCGAGGGAGATCCCTATAACCAGATATTTCAACATCCTCGGTTCCCTCACCATCGATGCACACTGGACAGTTCTTAACGATTAATTCGATTTCTTCATTTGATGGCGTGTACTGCAGG
>JARYLV010000027.1 GCA_029907465.1 Methanomassiliicoccales archaeon | reverse complement strand
TGCATGTTTGAATGGGTCTATTTTGCGAGACCTGATTCCGTAATTGACGGACGGGAAGTTTACAGTGTCAGAAAAAGAATTGGCAGAAAGCTTGCGGAGGAGCAACCAGTCAATGCGGACGTTGTTGTAGCGGTGCCCGACTCAGGAAGGGGTCATGCCCTTGGATTTGCAGAGTATTCTGGGATCAAATACGAAGAAGGTTTCATGAAGAACCGCTACATCGAGCGGACTTTTATTTTACCTGAGCAGAATCAGAGAGATGAAGGCGTTTTACTTAAGTTGAATCCTATCAGATCAACAGTCAGCGGGAAGCGCGTCGTAATTGTCGACGATAGTATTGTTCGTGGAACGACGATGCGCAAGATTGTGCAGATGGTGAGGAGGGCTGGGGCAAAGGAGGTTCATGTTCGCGTCGGTTGTCCCCCGATCAGGGCTCCGTGTTACTACGGCATTGATATGAAGACGCGTGAACAGTTCATCGCGGTCAACCGCTCGTTCGAAGAAATCTCGAAGATGATCACAGCCGATAGCATTGGGTATATAAGCATTAAGGGCCTGGTTGAAGCTCTAGATATCCCTGAGAGTGATCTGTGTCTAGGATGTCTGACTGCTGAGTATCCAACAAATGTACCTGGAGAGAAGATGCGATTCCAGCAGAAACTCGAGGTTGAATTGTGAGTTAATCATTGATGGCCCAGTGAATGATTTCATTTGATATTGATCTATTCTCGATGATGTGTTTTGAAATTGCTGTTTCAGGTTTCTGTGCCGGTATCAATGGTAAGATTTAATTACAAAAATTCCCTTGAGAGCAGATGCGTGGGCCGGTAGATCAGCTGGAAGATCGCTATCTTGGCATGGTAGAGGTCGCGAGTTCAAATCTCGCCCGGTCCACTTTTTAATGGAAAATTTTGTTTGGACTTAATATTAAAAGAACTTCAAGATATTTCGTGGGATTTCTCCAGGGGGTTCAGGCAATTTTGTGGAGTATCCACGGTGCATAAAACCTGTTCCCTTGCGATTGAAGGTCGATCAATATTGGGATATCCGAGATTGATGAGAAAGCTTTAATCCAGTGCCTTATGAATACAATGCATAAGAACGTGAATATCTTAATCTATTTGGACGAAAGTTAGAATCTCTTCTATACATGTGATAATGGTCATGGAAATCTGCAAATGTTCAACGATTGCAGAGCTTGACCTATTGGGAGGAGACCGCGCTAATCCAATTGATCTCTTTTGACAGTAAGCCAGATCGCAACATTTTGCAAGATTACAGTAATTATATCACTTATAGATGGGTTCTTAATGTCCTGCTTTACATTGTTCATTATTAAGTACACCTCATAACAAGCATGATTGTTGGTATTGACAATAGAATAATGATAGATCGAAATTCTAACCGCTATCGTTATTAGATATCCTGAGGACAAAGAATGGATCATTTGCGGTCAAGGGTTGAGGACTACCCAAAAGGTCTTACGTGCGGAACGCTTTAAATGCTCGTGAGCCTTATTGAATTTAACCTAGGCCGTTAGAACTTCACTCGCCCAATTTCTGCTCTCCTTAGGCATGATCTAGTACCTTTTCCTAAGATATAGAGGGATTTTGGAGCCTGCAAATACTCACATCGATCTTTGAGCAGTTTCTCTGGGCTAGAGCGGCAATGTTAAAGAAACCTGCATACGATATCAGAATAAGCTCGGAGGTATTCGCATGTTAGGTGTAGCAAATTTGAAAGGGATCTTTGTGGCCATCGTCACGCCATTTACGCATGGAGATGAAGTTGACGTCGAAGGTCTTCGAAAACTTGTGGACTTCTACATAAAGAATGGAATCCACGGGATTATGACGACCGGGGGAAATGGAGAATTTCCACATCTTCTTCCCGAGGAAAGAAAGGTGGTGTTAGAGCACGTTGTTGACGCTGTTCGGGGACGAATTCCTGTTATTGCTTGCACAACCGGTTGCAGTGTAAAAGAAACGATTCTTTACACCAAACATGCGGATAATGCGGGCGCGGATGCGGCCATCATCGTTCAGCCTTATTATTTCAAACTCCCACCAGAACAGATCTTCCGTTATTATGAAGCGGTTGCGAATAGCACCGAAATACCGATTGTTGTCTACAACAATCCAGGGTATACAAAAAATCCGATTCCGCCGAAGCTAATGACTAGGATTCTGAACATCAGGAATGTGATTGGCCTCAAGCAAAGCGAATACGATATCAGCCAGACAATCGAGATTATTCGGGTGATGGGTGATCAGGTTTCGGTCATGACTGGCATTGACAGCCAGCTCTTTCCAGCACTTTGCATCGGAGCAAAGGGGATCTTCTCAACGGCGGCCTGCGTTATCCCGAAGCAGATGGTCGAATTGTACGAAACGTTCATGCGAGGCGATGTTAGAAAAGCGCTCGAAATCCATATGAAATTACAGACGATCAATCGATTCTTTGAGTACGACCCGGGATATGTTGCGCCTTGCAAGGAAGCATTAAGACTCATGGGCCTTCCAGCCGGCCACGTAAGACCTCCGCTTCCGGAGCTGTCTAATGAAGAGCGAGTGCAGCTGAAGGAGGCACTTGTTAATCTCGGGGTTCTAAAGAACTGAATGAATCTTTCAATCAGGCCTCTTCCTTTTTTATAATCATATTTTTCCTTAAGAATTAAAATCGACTATGTGCGGTAAATGAAAGGGGCAGTGCTGTGTGATTTATTCTAATTATAACTTGTTTCAATTGACATATATGTAAAATCGTTTGCTACATCACTTTTTGGCACAAAAACCTGATTAGTTAACGTGTTACTATCATCCTACCGCAAGCCCAAAATGTTACCTACTTCGAAATTCAATCAAATCAATAGTCACTTAAATCAATAGACAATTCGAATCAATCGAGAGGTGATTCTCTGAAGGCAATGGTGCTTGAAGAATGCAAATCCGTCGAGGAAAAGCCCCTCAAACTTCTTGACGTTCCAAAGCCTGTACCAGCTAGGAATGAAGTAAGGATTAAAATCAAAGCCTGCGGCGTTTGCCATACGGACCTCCATACAGTTGAAGGTGAGCTACCCCTCCCAAAATTGCCAATCGTTCCAGGTCATGAGGTAGTCGGTATTGTTGATGAGCTCGGTGAGGAATGTTACCGTTACAAGAAAGGAGAGCGAGTTGGTGTCGCATGGCTCTATTCCTCATGTGGTCTTTGCAAATTCTGTAAGATGGGGCTTGAAAATTTGTGCGAAAATGCAAAATTCACGGGCCTCCATGCAAATGGGGGATATGAAGAATATATGGTCGTGAGGGAGGATTATGCGTATCCCATCCCAGATATTTTTTCAGACGAAAATGCGGCACCGTTGCTTTGCGCTGGTGTCATCGGATATAGATCGTTCCGTCATTCCAATGTAAAACCAGGTCAAAAATTGGGACTTTTTGGCTTCGGCGCGTCAGCTCACATTGTAATTCAATTAGCAAACATCTTGGGATGTGACGTTTATGTGTTCACGAGAAGCGAGAAGCACAGAGAACATGCAAGGAAATTGGGGGCCAAATGGGTTGGGGATGCACGGGACGCTTCCCCGGAGAAACTCGATAGCGCCATCATATTTGCGCCTGCTGGTTGGATTGTTCGAGAAGCGCTCAAATCAATCGACCGAGCTGGGACTCTAGTGATAAATGCGATACATATGTCCCCGATACCTGAGCTTCCATACGATTTGTTGTGGCATGAGCGTAAGATTGCAAGCGTTGCGAATGTGACAAGGGAGGATGCAGAACAGTTTCTCAAAATCGCCGGACGGATTCCTATTAGGACAGAAGTTCGCTCATTTAAGCTTGAGGAAGCTAATGTGGCGATGCAGTTGATGAAGAAATCAGAGATTGAAGGTGCGGCGGTGCTCAGAATCGAGTGACATGTCGATCGTTTTTTTTTCATGTCGTTTGCTGGGGTTTGGCCAGTGGTTGCCCTGTTCAATGAACCGCGGGAACTAACTGCAGTGTTCCCGATTCAATTCTTTCTTTCTAAGAACAATCGCTTTTTCATTTTGTTTATGAGAATTCAGCCAGCAACTAATAAATATTCATGGCCCTCTTCACGACAAAAGCATGATCATTGATTCCCACGTGCACATTTGGAAACGAACGATGCTACCAAATTCTATACTACGGGCGTATCTCGAGCCTTTGCTCGAGCTGGATGGTCTCATCGATATGAGCATCGATAGGGAGCAGGACTGGCCGATGTCTGAGGTTGATGCGGAGATGCTCATTTCTTCAATGGATGCCGCTGGCATTGACAAGAGTGTGGTCTTGCCACTTGATTTTGGAAGAATCGAGGAACCACGTGCGACCGTTGAAGTATATAATGAATGGGTCTTTGAATCCTGCGCCAGCTATGGAGATAGGCTCATTCCATTCATCGGCGTCGATCCGATGCGGGGGAAAAGGGCGCACGACCTCATCGAAAAGATGGTCAAGAAATTCGATGCAAAAGGGGTTAAGATTTACCCAGGAACTGGATTTCGACCCGATGACAGCTTGGTTGGTGAATTTTGGAACCTTGTTAACGATCTAAACCTCATCGTTGTCACTCATGCTGGAGCGAGCTGGGGGCCACTTGATGAGAGTTTCAATCATCCAATTTATTTTAAGAATGTTCTGGAGAGGTTTCCATCAATCAAAATCATCATCGCACATCTTGGTGGAAAATGGCGATTTGAGACATATGAGTTGGCCAGGGAATTTGAGAATGTGTACACGGACTGCTCAGCTCTTCAGGGTTGGCTTCCGTCCCAACCGGAGATCGCAATCTCGCGTTTAAGGGAAGCTGCATCTCTCATGCCGGATCGTTTGATTTTCGGATCAGACTGGCCCTTGTTTGACATGAGCTATCCGCACTCCCAATGGGTTCGTTTTCTTGTTGAAAATAATTGGGCGGATGAAGAAGTAAAGGAAAGAGTACTTGGCAAAACATTTCTCTCTTTGGTTTAACGCTTACTATGAATCATTTGAGTAGTCTATGGTGTAATCGGATTCCCCCATGTATTGGAGAAGAAATTCTCACTGATCGGTTTTCTTTCAGGTCTTTCTAATTCAGCTTCCAACTGCTTAGGTGATAAAAGCGATTGGTCTGACCCCTGGTATCCGCATATGACGAGAGTTATAACGATGTATTCTTCTGGAATTTTTAGGATTTTTTTGATTTCTATAGGATCGTAACCTGCGATTGGATGTGCTATCAATTTGAGTTCGGTTGCCATCAGCAGCATCTGTCCGATCGCTAGTCCGCAACTGAAAAGGTGATAATCTCTGCGGTCGCTGAGACGGCAGTCGTCCTCAGGCCTCGAAGCAACAACGAAGATCAATGGTGAGCGCGTCGCCCACGCGTTTCCTTTTGAGAGTGTTCTCTTAACCTCTTGTAGCGTTTCTTTATCAGAAACGATAATGATTCGCCACGGCTGATTGTTAAAACACGAGGGTGCGAATCGTATGGCATCGATAAGTTCATTCAAAACATTTTTTTCAATTGGGGTCGTGTCGAGAGCCCTCTTTGCCCTCCTTTCTTTAATCGCTTCGTGTACCTGCATGAGGTTCATCCTCACGTTTTTAATTGAAGGATACCAGTAATAATGATTGCGTTCTCGTTCACATTGCAGAAGTTATTTTGAATAAGATAAACCGCACTTATTAATTCGCCAAGTGGTGTACTAGATTAGTGATGCAAATAGGAAATGTAAAAAGAATTGCAATGTGAGTATTGAATCGGGCTAAAGCACCATTTGCCTTACTGAAAATTTTAGGTCATTCGTACCGGAATTTCACGTATCGATGTCTATTGTATTTTATCACCACACGTACAACTGGGTTCAATCTTCGTCCCCGACGAATGATCCTTCTTGCAGTGCTTGTGCAAGAGAGCTGGGAAGATTTTCACCTAAACGATCTATTTGTTTAGCCTCGCTAAAACAATTTCAAAGACTCTTTAACATGAATTAGGATCTAAAGTCCAATTTCGTAATACCAGATTTTTGGAATCTTGGTTATCTTTTAAGGATCATACTTGCTTTCAACTCTTTGCTCCAATCCCCTATTACATCTATAATTCCTGGCCAATTTTTCTTGATCTCATCTTCTCCCACACACAACTTTTGCAATTGTAAGTGATCAAAAGTTTAGTAAACGAGAAAGCAATACTGATCATGTTGATTGACGGGCTTTTTTCTGGGACTGTGCTCTCCATTATTCTCCTCGTCGGAGGTGTAGCAGCGGTATTGATCGCGATAATTGGCAAGGATCAAAGGAGCCATTATGATGAAATTCTTGCAGTCATCGGCTTTCTTATTGGTGCTTTCATGATTTTTGTTGGGGCTTCGATTTATCAGAAGAGCGGCTGGGACCAGTCATCGACGATGCTTATTTTCATTTCCCTTGGGTTGGGGCTTTTCTTTCGCGTTTTCAAGAGGATTCGATGGGCATCCCTCATAAGCTTGATTGTGGGTCTCGTCTTGGGTTTGATTTTATACAACCTTTCAAAATCGCTGACAATTATCACGTTATCTCCGATTACCATTTTGGTCGTCGTCTTTGTTGTTATGATTTTAGTGTACATTGTGCTCAGGGCTCTTGAAGGAGTCATCGACTTTTTTGGGGGGGTAATCAGCTTCCGTCCAGTCCTCTTCTTTCTTGGTCTCCTAGCCGTTGCCGAATCGCTGATGCTCCTGCTCGGTCGTCCAATCCAATCGTTTTTGACACTTACTTGCTATTGAAACTCTAAAGATTTAAATTGGAGAACTAATATCGAGTTTCTGCGGGCTCGTGGCTTAGCCTGGACATAGCGCTGGCCTTCTATCACGAGATTGTACCGTGGAAGCAAGCCAGATGTCTCGGGTTCGAATCCCTGGTCATTGGGCGAAATTCCCGACGGGCCCGCCATTCTGTATCAAAAGGTTGATAAGTATCTATACAATCACGGCACGAATAAACGAGGAATATGGATGAAGAGAAGTTCACGCGCTTGGAAGAAGCGGGGCAAGATGCGTTGGAAGTGGCGAAAGAAGAAAATGCGGCGCCGAAAGCGACAGCAGAAGATGAGGAAGGCTTGAGGATCGCATGGGGGTGTGGGGTAACACGGCATCCTCGCGGGCTCCAGTTAATTGGGCGTGATTGTCAACGGGTAGGCTGACCAGTGATGAATAACTGGAGCGATGACCCGTTAATTCGTGCGGGGTCGCTCCCCGCGTGGTGGAAACCCGCTGATCTGGGTTCAAATCCCAGCGCCCCCACTTTTCCTGAGCAAACTGGCTTATGACAAGCGGACTTGCAAAAATATTTTTATTTAGCTAGCCAAAATATAAAAGAGGAAGTTCAACATTTCTTTTATCTTTTCAGGCTTTTCCAGATCCATTATATATCGGCGGTCTATAATAAATATGGATCATTCAGAGGTGCCTTCCGGCATGATCGATTATCTTTACCTTGTCACCACCTCAATGTAAAACAGGAATTGGGGGAGTAACTAGAAACACAGTGGTGGCGGGATCATTACGCACTGCGCCATCGTGTCGTCCGCATCTGAATTCGAAAAAGCGTGCGTTTTTTCGTTCGAGTGGTGATTATCCGTTATGAAATCAATTGTTCTCCAGCAAAACTACGTTCGATCGACATTACGATCACTCTGGGTAATTCAATTCCAAGGCCAGATTTCAGGGGCCTAAAGATAATTGAAGCAAATCCTTCAGTTTCCATGTGGCTAGGGTCGAAAAAAAGGCAATCAGAAACGGATATTCAGATCTTGCGCGATTGGAGCTTAACCGCCATGATGTCGAAATCTTAAACTAGATATCATTCGTTTACGGGGAATCGTGGAAAATCAATCGACGGTTGGAGCGAATTCTGAAAATTCCTGGGAGTTTCTGGAAACCGACGTCGTTTTGTCTTTATTGAAGACTGATGTGGAAAAGGGGTTGTCTACTGAAGAGGCCCGTTCGCGTTTAAATGTATATGGCTATAATGAACTAGCTAGCCGCAAACGAGTATCGCCAGTCCATATCCTGATCAAGCAATTCAGGAACCTGCTCCTGATCTTACTCTTAATTGCTACAATTATCTCGGCTTTTATGGGAGAATTAGTTGATGCGATAGTAATTCTGGTAATTGTCATTTTTGTTGTTATTCTAGGTTTCGCACAGGAATACAGGGCTGAGAGAGCTCTTGAGGCCCTGAAGAAATTGCTAGCACCTACGTGTACAGTGAGGCGCGACGGTCTAGAAATCCAAATTCCAGCTAAAGAGTTGGTTCCCGGGGACATTGTAGTGCTCGCCGCGGGAGACAAAGTGCCAGCGGACATGCGTCTTGTTGAGGCGACGAATCTCCAGGTGGATGAAGCCCCCCTCACCGGTGAGTCTTTGCCAGTCTTAAAAACGGTTAAGCCGTTGCCTAGGGGTGTTGCCCGATCCGAAAGGATTAATATGCTTTTTTTCGGAACAACGGTGATTTGTGGGAAAGGAAAGGGCGTCGTCACGGCAACTGGAATGAAAACCGAATTCGGCAAGATCGCAGAGGCTTTGAGTCAGGTTGAAGAGGAGAAGACTCCGCTTGAAAGGCGGATGGACGAGATTGGAAAAAAACTAGGCTTTATCTCTTTAATTCTCGTGATATTAATATTGGGATATGAGACAATAATGAGTTTCTATCTCTATGGAGCGTTGAGTTTCAACTTCTTTTTTAGGGTTCTCCTGTTTGCAGTAGCTTTGGCTGTCGCAGCTGTTCCCGAAGCGTTGCCGGCGATTGTCACCGCAAATCTCGCTATAGGAATGCGCAAGATGGCCGAAAGGAATGCTCTCATTCGAAAAATGCATGCGATTGAGACGCTCGGCAGCACTCAAGTAATTTGCACAGACAAAACGGGGACATTGACCAAGGGTGAAATGACTGTAAGGCAGGTATACTTTGCAGGAAAATGTTACGAAGTAACGGGAGTAGGTTATGACCCCACTGGGGAGGTCCTCCTTGGAGGCGTGCCTATATCCGTGGAAGAAAGGAAACAAATTACCAGATTAGCTCGGGCAGCTATCCTTTGCAACGATGCTAGACTCGAATACGACGAGAGTGGTAGAAGAGTCGTGAAGGGAGATACGACTGAAGGTGCGCTCATCGTGTTCGCAGAAAAAATCGACTCGTCACTCGTCCACCTACGCAATGTTTGCGGGCGTTTTTATGAAATTCCATTTAGTTCTGAAAGGAAAATGATGACAACAATGCACGAGTTCTCAGATACTGGTCAGATAGCGATTGCGAAAGGTGCCCCCGAGATCATATTGGCCCGTTGTTCTCATCATATGGCGTCTGAATCGATCGAGCCGCTATTAGAAAGTGAGAGAAATCGTATCATGTCAATCGCTGAGGAAATGGCATCAAACGGCATGAGAGTTCTGGCCGTTGCGGAAAGACCCCTGCCTGCGGAAGTTGACGTTACAAGTGCAAGCGACGTTGAAAGGGATTTGATCTTTCTTGGTCTCATCGGTATGATGGATCCACCGCGCAAAGACGCAATTGATGCAATCAATGTAGCAAAGAGAATAGGAATTAGGACAATTATGATTACAGGGGATCATAAACTCACTGCTGTTGCCATAGCGAGGGAACTGGGGATCTACGCAGAGGGAGACTTAGTTTTAACAGGAGAGGAACTTGAGCAAATACCAGATGAAGAGTACGAGAAAATCGTTGAGAAAGTCACTGTCTATGCGCGAGTCTCCCCATTGCATAAATTGAAAATAGTTGAGGCATGGAAAAAGCGAAATTATGTTGTAGCAATGACCGGAGACGGCGTGAACGATGCCCCTGCTTTGAAACGCGCAGACATAGGAATAGCGATGGGGATCACGGGAACCGATGTCGCCAAAGAAGCGTCGCATATGGTCCTTGGAGATGACAATTTCGCGACCATAATAAAAGCAGTGGAATATGGACGACTGATCTACGGCAATATCAAGAAGTATTTGACATATTTACTTCAAGCAAATTTGGTTGAAATCGCTGTTATCGCTCTCGGTGTACTTGTAGTCCTACCATTGTTTGGTTTCTCAGGAGAGGGCGCGTTTCCTCTACTTGCTGTTCACATCTTATATATTAATCTTGCAACGGACGGATTACCAGCATTGGCGTTGAGTTTTTCTCCTGGCGATCCAGACCTAATGACACTACCACCTCGACCCAAGAATGAACCTGTTTTCACCAGGGATGTTAAGCTTTTCCTGCTTCGCGCACTCATCATCGAGACTCCTGTTTTATTATTGGGTTTTCTGGCAGCTCTGCATTTAGGAGTTGATGCTGCCAGGAGCAGAATGTTCTTGATGTTCATTGCTATCGAGCTGGTGATAGCGCTGAGCTGCAGGTCTCTGACATTCCCAATTAGCAAAGTGAAACCTCACAGATTGCTCATGTTTACCGTGATATGGGAAATCATTCTCATTGTTATATTGCTACAGATCCCTGTGACGCGAGAGGCACTTCACCTGGTACCGCCGTCCATCGAAGACATCGCGTGGGTGATAGGCGGCGCGATAATCGTTCTTCTTTCAATGGAATTGCTCAAGCATGTTCTCTCTCACTATCGGAATAAGAAAAAGCTGAATCCGTATGAGGCAGCTAGCTGACCTGTCGGAAGGGCGATCAACTCTTCATGCGGCTGATGACTTCATCGATGGCCATGATGGGTGATTCCTGAGTTTTGCCAAAACTCAACAAACATGTATCGAATGATTGGTCTGCAGTCAACGCTTCCGTTTGCATCTAGGGGAGCCGTTGGGAGGAATTTTTGCGATTATTGCTCCTATTTAGTGGAATCAATTAGTGGTATCACCTTAATTGCTCTAAATCATCATAATCTTTGATTTCAAGACCAGTTGATGTTCATAAAATCTGTGGCCTGCGTTTTTCAGTGGGTGAGTTCATCTATCTGGTGGATGAAGATTTTACGATGAATGATTTAGTTACGAAGAGATCTCTGCGTGTTTCGGTTTAATTTTGGCAACGCAGATTTTGATTTAACTCTCGTTGAGAGCAAGAGAAGTAAGTATTTTATATAGCGTTCCTTTTCTAGTGTCCTGGGATAGACATGGCTCTTTGGCAAGGACGGTCGCAGAGAAAACCATCCGGCGGAAGATTGCGACCTAACAGGAAGAAGCGTCGGTTTGAAATCGGTTCGGAAGTGCAGCCGACCCATCTCGGGGAAGAGAAGCTGAAGAAGTATAGGACGATGGGCGGCAACTGGAAAGTTAGGATGCTATCGGCGAAATACGCGAACGTAGTTGATCCTTCAAATAAGAGGACGGCGCGCGTGAAGATCGTAACCGTGAAAGAGAATCCCGCCAATCCCAACTATGTGCAGCGAAACATCATCAATAAGGGCGCGGTCATCCAAACAGAAATAGGTCTTGCCAGGGTGACTTCTCGACCTGGTAGGGATGGTGCTATTAACGCCGTTCTAATCAAATGAATGGCCAAATTATTTATACGAACTTATTCTTGTTCCGTTTATGGTCTTCGACGAGGACACGGCTTGGGTTCTCTGGCCAGAATATTTTGACATAAAACGGAAGCGTTCGCAGGGAAGGAAGGTTCGACGGTCGTTAGCAATCAACGATCCAACGGTTGAGTTATTGGCAAAAGCGGTCGAAAAATTGGGATTGGAGTATAGAATCGAAAAGGATAAGGCGTATCCTTCGAACTGGTGGGATCATAAGGGAAGAATCCTCGTCGAAAAGTCAATGCCAAAGTCCAAGTTGATTGCACTGGTTGCTGCAGAACTTTCGAAAATTCAACGATCCTGAGGCGTTTCGACTTCTTCAACGAGTTTCTTGCCAGCAGAAACGCTGTCGACTGAGTGGATCACAGCACCCGTGTCTGCGATTGTCCGCTCGACTTCCTCAAAGTCGATTGATGTTCCCTCGATCGTGATCTTGATACTTTCCGTCTCTTGGTCAACCTCTTCTAAAGTACAATTTACACCAGAGACACCGCTCAATACACTCAACCGCTTGGAAAGTTCGACAATCGAGGGGTGGTGTGGCTTGAGAACATCGAGAACCAATCGTTTGATGTCGCTCAATTCGGATCACTTTCCAAATTTGAAATGCAACCGAGATATAAAATCGTTATGAAAAATCATTTGGGATCTTTTAAAAACTGGTTTTTCAGGATCAATAGTTATTTCATTCATCTGGTTACCAAATAGACCTATTTAATATTCTATTCTTGCTTGCTTTCCAGTTTTGTTATGTATACAAATTACCCAAATTTGGCGCATTCGCGGGAAAGTTATAACTATCGTTGCATCGAATGTTGAATATGTGCTTATCGCCTTCATTTCGGACATCCATGCTAATGTAATCGCATTTGATGCCGTGCTGAAGGATATAGAGAAATACGAGGCAGATGCAATCATCTGTGCCGGTGATATTGTCGGTTATTACCCATATCCAAATGAAACCATCGAGCGCGTTGCATCACATCGGATCAGTTCGATCGTCGGGAATCATGATCGAGCTGTCGTGAGGATCAATCCCGTCGGCATGAATAGAATGGCAGCTGAAGCGATTCTATGGACGGCAAAGAATATCAAAGCTGAATATGTTGATTACCTGCGATCTCTCCGTTCACGAATGACCACTCAGATAGACGATTTGGTAGTCGGCGTTTATCACGGATCACCGAGGGACGATGATGAATATCTCTATGAAATTGATGCGACTGAAGAGTTGCTTGAGATGAGTGGCTCATGGCTTGTCGTCACTGGTCATACGCATATACCGTTCATTAAGAAAATGAAACGAGGGATGATAATTAATGCCGGCTCTGTGGGACAACCAAGGGACAGTGACCCGCGCGCAAGCTACATCCTCTTCGATTCAAGCTCAAGGGAAGCATGGATCAGAAGAGTAGAGTACGATTTTAGTGAAGTTGAGAGAAAAGTGAGGGAAGCCGGGCTTCCTCAGTTCCTAGGGGAGAGATTGAAGTATGGCTTTTGATAATCCGATGTTCGAGTGAATAAGAAGGACTTAGCGAAGAACAAAAGATAAGATAAAGCAATAAGGCGAAAACATGCTCTCCCAGCGGATGAATGCGCAGCCCATTCCAGATCATCCTGTTCTCGAGATTACGAACGACGAAAAAATCCTTTGTGCGGGTGACCTCCATATCGGCCTTGAGGAGGAGCTGAGGAGAAAAGGGATACATGTGCCGAGTCAGACTCATAGAATGGAAGAAGAACTTCATGTGTTAAGCAAATCTCATGACCGGTTGATTCTCCTCGGCGACATCAAGCACCAAGTACCAGGGACAACGAGACAGGAGAACATCGAAATCCCTCTATTTTTAACGAAGATGAAAGCCCTTTTCAAACGAATCGATATTGTCAAGGGGAACCATGACGGGGGTGTGGAGGAGTGCCTGCCTGACGGAGTCGTTTTGCACTCCTCAGCAGGGTTCTCGGTCGGGAATATTGGGTTTCTTCATGGGCACACATGGCCTTCACTCGATCTCGTTTCATGTGAAATTCTTGTCATGTCTCACAATCATCCCACAGTGATTTTTGAAGATGGACTCGGGAATGTGCAGACGGAGCCGTGTTGGTTGAGGGCTTCCCCTACGAACACAGCTTTCGATTATTTTGATACTTTTCCGAACGAGATCATCATTATGCCCGCTCTCAATCGAATGCTTGGCGGCTCGCCAGTCAACACAGAAGATTGTGAACTACTAGGTCCACTCTTCAAAAATAAGATTATTGATGTCGCCAACGCTGAGGTTCATCTCCTCGACGGCGTCAATCTTGGCAGGGTGAAAGATATCACTGTTTCCTATCGAAATAGAGGCTCTTTGTTGTCGCGCTGAGCGGAATCCCGATCACTATTCTCGAATTGATGAATCCCGCCTTTCTTGCGGCCACCCCTACTCTGTACATTACTCTGTTATCAACATTGTGGATGCTTGCGGTCTTTACTGCGGACCCAATTGCAATTCCCAGATCGAGAAGTCTAAAAATGCAATTCGGCCCAACAAAGTCCCTTTCAAGGTGACTCACCTTCATTTCCTCGCAAAGAAAACCGCACCCAGCACAATCGACGCCGTTTGGAGGGTGATCGCGTAATCCGAGGAGCAAGACAGCACTTGATTCGAGTACATTTTTCCCATCCCTCGTGAATCCTTGCTCATTCCTCTCCTTTGCCATCTGGATCATTGTATCGCCAAGTTTCTTCACGTCATCGCCTGTTAGGACCTTAATTTCGACGTAATCCTTTCCTAGTCCTTTTGGCGCAGTTTTCGCAGAAATCGCCATCAAATCGGCGACAAGTTTGACCGCACTTTCCATTTGATGCACCTTCACCCGTAATCCAAACCTTCTCCTAAATTATTTTCGAATGCATTATATTCTCAAAAAATGGTTTGGCGCCACACTCGTATCCTCAAATAGCAAATGTATGAGAAAAATGGGAAAGAAGAGGAAAATGTTTCAGAAATTTGAGATCTTCTTGAACTCGGTGCCATCAGGCTTTCTGATGATTACGGTGAGTGGCATATGCCCCGGTAATGTGTGCGTTGCGCAGGAGTTGCATGGATCGTATGCCCTGTAGGCCATCTCGACCATGTTAAGCAACCCTGGTGAAACCTCCCAATTCTTGATGAGGGCCTTTGCCGCCTTTGCCACACTAATATTGATCGGTGCGTTGTTGTTTGTTGTCCCAACGATTAGATTGACATTTTGAACGATGCCGTTTTCGTCAGAAACGTAGTGGTGGATGAGTACGCCTCTCGGCGCTTCTACGCAACCAACGCCTTCCCCAGGCGTTTTTGTCTTCGTTTTGATGTCCTTACTCGTGATCTCTGGATCCTGAGCGAGTTCAAGCAGTCTCTCCGATGCATAAAGAAGTTCGATAACCCTAGCCCAGTGATACGCTTGCGTGTGGTGAATCGGCCCTTTTACACCGGCATCCCTGAAGAATCCTATCATCTTCTCGTACTCTGCTTGTGCAAGCGGCGTCGTGAATCCGTTCGACACATTTATCCTTGCTAGTGGTGCGACGCGATAGACACCGCTATCTGGTCCATCAATAAGTCCCTTCCATCCGATTTTCTTCAGGAAACAGAACTTCTCATAGCTCCACGGCTCGACATGTTCGCCAATGTACTCGAGATAGTCCTTTGGATCGAATTTCGCAATTTCGTTCCCTTTCGGATCGATCGCTCTGAGCACGCCGTCGTAGAAATTGATTTTGTTGTTCTTATCCACAAGTCCGACGTAGTTCGTTTCATTGTAGAAGATGTTCGGATCAGTAATGATTGATAGGTACTCTTTGTTCTTCAGAACAACGTCTTCGAAGAGTTGACATGTAAATTTGGAAAACTCGACGCAAGATTTTGCCATCTTCTCGATTTCTTTCCTTTCGTCTTCACTGATAGGCTTCGACATGCCGCCTGGGATACCACAAACGGGGTGAGTTGCCTTTCCGCCGAGCATCTCTTGGATTTTTTGGGCATAAGATCTGTGCCTAATTACGGCCCCGCCAATCTCAAGTCCAACTGTGTCAACGACGCCGAGGATGTTCCTTTTGCCCGCCGGAGCAGCGGGGCCCATCACGAAGTCAGGTGCAGCAAGGGCGTAAAAGTGAGCGATATGGCTGTGAACATAATGT
>JARYLV010000026.1 GCA_029907465.1 Methanomassiliicoccales archaeon | reverse complement strand
GACCTCTCGTCAGGTTCCGCCCTAGAAGAACTTTGTTCGGTGCCGCGATAGATAATAGATGTTTTGCATCGCTGTTCGCCGCTACCAAGGTAGCCCCTATGATACCTGCTTGATATAGCCGCCTTATTGTATTCGAACCACCACCGCCACAACCAATGATTGCAATTTTAATTCTCAAAGTCTCGACGATTCGCCTTAGCTCTTCGTCATCTGCAGTTGGTTGACGAATGGAAACTGGCTTATCATCTGTTGCTGTAGATCTTCCCTCATCCGTTTCCAGAACCCTATCCAAAATAGATTTCATCGTGCACCCATCCTATTGACTTTATCTAAATGCCAGTATTTAAATCCGTTTATGGCACCTTGTATAGGAACTTCAATATGTTCCGAAGTGTTTAGTCGTGCCTTAGATCAGCTACACTAGAATGCAGCGACGCAGTAGGTTGAATCAATTCAAAGACCGTTCCGCAGTACATGCAGATAGACTCTTCGGGTTCTAACTCGTGGCCGCATTCGGGGCATTTATTACCGAAGACCGTTCCACACTTATCACATGCATCTGCATTCTCGATGGTTGCTCCACAAAACGGGCAGATATCAAGTTCATATCTCTCGAAGAGCTCACCGCAATTCGAACACCTCTCGTCTTGCTCTCGAACATATGCTCCGCAAGAAGGGCAGAGGAATATCTCCCCTTCGTGTACAAAAATCGCACCACATTTGCAGGAGTCGCTGGTTAAAGGATTGTGAGCACCACAAATTGGACACCTGAACGAATCGACCAACTGGCTATCAGTCTTGTTACCCACATAAAACAATGCTCGTCCTTCATTCGAAATAAGCTTCCATTTTGGATTATTATCCGAAAATATTTCTTCACAATAGGGGCAGAACCCAGTGCGCTGGATACAGACCAAATGAAATATCTTCCCACAAGCACAGACCGCATAGTCTAGTCCATCTTTTATCATCCCGAGGCAAATCTGACATACGAGAGACTTATTCTTGGAGCCCCGGATCTGTACTTTTGGTCGAGTTGACTTCGGTGCTTGCCTTAACGTGGCATAGAAATCGTGTAATGATCCTTTTATTTTCGATGTGAGACCTATTGGCTCGAAGATTCTTAATTTGACCATGTAGAAAAGGATTAGCAATGCTGGAGCAACCGCCACGATGACAAGAAGGACCGAGATAGTCACAAAAACGAAGACTATCTATTCAAATTAAATCTGTTCTTCCATGATTATATCTACTGATTATCAGTTTTGAAAACCGCATCTCAAAGGTTTGTGTGATTGTTCTCAGTCGCAGTCCAATCTCATCTTATCATTGGCGAGATATAGCGATCGGCCCGTAATCCGGAGATTATACCCATTCTCTAAATTTTATTACAGGTTTGATGATATCCACCTAAAATATCTGCTTCGACAATAATCGATATATGTTAGAAAAAGTCAAAAGTACCGGTATTACGAAAATTAAGATTAATACGATAATACAAAGTTACTTCCAAAATTTTTTTCGGATGTCAAAACACTCTTTCGAACGGAGAAGGATCTCATTCAACGATTGTCGTAAAATATATTAACCATCGTTGATTTCGGTCTTTCGAAGCACTCGAGGTGAAATGCCATAATGTTAAAATACACTAAGCCTTTACTCTACAAACCCGAGAGATTGAGAACACATCAGAGAAGAGATCGGTCGCAAGAATCGTGTCTGCTTTTTGAAGCAGGAGGAGACCTCGGGGGCGAATGATGTGAACTTGCAAACAGGTGCCAAAGTGGGCGTGTTCATCTGCAAGTGCGGTGCAAATATCAATAGCGTTGTTGACTGTGAAAACGTCAAGAGTTATGCGTCTCAATTGCCTGGAGTGACTCTTTCTATCTGCAACGATTACCTCTGCTCTCCAGATGGTCTAATGCAGATGAGAGAGGAAATTAGAAAATCGAATATCACATCCGTGGTTGTCGCAGCTTGTACGCCGAGAATATGTGAGAAGATTTTTCGAGATAATATTGAGAAAGCTGGATTAAACAGAAACATGTTGCATGTTGCAAATATTCGAGAACAATGTTCATGGGTTCATGCAAACGAGCCATTCAAAGCGACGGAAAAAGCAAAGAATCTCGTTAAGATGGGCGTGAGCCGAGCGAAAACACTGGTACCCGCAGAGGGCGTCGACGTTGAGTTGAAACAAGAGGTGCTCGTCATCGGGGGAGGAGTTGCTGGTGTTGAAGCGGCATACAAACTTGCGGAACTGGGTTTTAAGGTGCATCTCGTCGAGAAGAAACCGATGCTCGGGGGAAACATGGCGACCATGTTTACCTGCCTGCTGTGGTGTCACGAGGCGCCAGGAAAACCTCAGTCGCTCAACTTTAGATTTGGAACTTTTCCAGCGTGCGATTGTTCGGGCTGCACGATCATGCCGAAGTTGAATGATGTCATTACACATCCAAATATCAATATCCTTTTGCTATCCGAGGTTAAAGAGATCATAGGACATGTTGGAAACTTCAAAGTCAAAGTCCTGAAAAAACCACGGTTTGTGGATGAAAAAAAGTGCGTGGGATGTGGCAATTGTGCTGTCGTTTGCCCAGTTGTCAAGAAGAACGAATATGATTACGGACTTTCAGAAAGAAAAGCGATTTTTATGCCTTACCAGCAGGCAATTCCAAGGAAATACGTGATCGATAAGGAGGCATGCCTTCGTTTAAATGGTCAGGAATGTTCAGCATGCGTCGAAGCTTGCGAGTTTGAAGCACCGAATTTTGAAGATCGAGAGCAAGAAATCAATCTCGAGGTAGGTGCTATCATCGTCGCGACTGGCTTCGAACCATATAAACCACGGATTCATGGGTATCTCGGATATCATGAATACGATAATGTCATAACAATCATGGAACTCGAGCGGATGCTCGATAAAGCAGGTCCAACGGGTGGAATCGTTATCAGGCCATCTGATGGGAAGATACCGAAGAAAATCGCATTCATCCAATGTGTTGGGTCGAGGAACAGGAAGATCAACGCAGGGTATTGTTCTAAAGTCTGCTGCATGTATACGATGAAAAATGCCCAGGCGATCAAAGAAGTTCACCCGGACACTGACATCACAGTGTATTACATCGATATAAGGGCCGTGGGAAAGGGTGTGGAAGAGTTTTTCCACAGAACAAGAGAAGATTATGGGGTTGAGTATACACGTGGCAGGCCTGCCAGAATCATCGAAGACAAGGAAACGAAGAATCTCATTGTAAGAGCTGAAGAAACCCTCCTCAACAAAATTACAGAAAGGATGTATGACCTCGTCGTCCTCTCCGTATCGTTGGTCCCGTCCGAGGGTACCCAGGAGCTTGCATCAATGCTCCGATTGAGAACAAGCCCAGATGGATTCATACAAGAGGCGCATACAAGGATGAAGCCGGTGGAGACATCAATGGAGGGCATTTTTGTCTGCGGTTGCGCACAGGGGCCAAAGGATGTTCCGGAGTCGATGGCTCAAGCAAGAGCAGCGGCGCTTGAAGTGGCCGTACTTCTCTCGAAAAAAGTTGCAAAAGCGGAATCGCTGAACGCATTTATAGAAACAGATAAATGCATAGGATGCGGGCTCTGCGTCGATATATGTCCTTATGGCGCCCCAACTCCTGTTTTGACAGAAAGCGGAGTGAAAATGAAGATAACAGAAGCCCTGTGCAAAGGATGCGGAACTTGCGTCGTCTCGTGCCCTGCAAAGGCGATCCATGCTCGACAATTCACTGATGATCAGATCTTTAGCGAAATAAAAGCGGCATTGGAGGCAGAGTGATATGGCTATGGGTCGGGCAAGAAAAGAATTCATTACCAGTGAAAGAGAAAGACTGCTGGAGGAAGTACCAATTGTCGACGAGGAATGCAACCGCGACTTCATTAAGGCCATTATTGAGATGGGCGGTGGCGATGTACAGGTTTGCCTTCAGTGTGGAAACTGCACAGGTGTCTGCCCCGTTTCGTTGAAAACAGAAAATAAGATTAGGAATATTATAAAAATGTGCCAGATGGGATTAAAGGAGAAGGTTTTATCAACTCCATGGGTTTGCGCAACATGTCATCGCTGTTATGAACACTGCCCCGCTGGCATGAACCCAGCGGAGTTGATTGTTGCCCTAAGGCATATCGTTGTCCGAGAACTCGGCCCACCGCCATTCGTCGTTTCCATATCAAATAATGTGGCAAATCTTGGCCAGGCGGTCGAAATATCAGATGAGATTTTGAATTTGAGGAAAAAGATTGGATTGAACGAGAAACCATTTGACGAACGATACCGGTCTAAAGCGATCATGGACCTCAAAACGATTATGAAAGCAACTGGTTACGACAAGCTCATTGGCATCGATCTGGGTGATTGATACGAAGGATGCAAGAACGGTTGCTAAATATGGATTGTTCTACGGGTGCCTCATACCAAACAGGTATCCTGGCATTGAGCGATCGATCAAGATTATCCTCGAAAAGCTAGGGTGCAGCCAACTTTTCAGCGAGATGCCGCAAGCGACGTGCTGCCCTGTTCCTGGCATCTTCTACTCGTCTGACAAAGAGACGTGGCTCGCCATAGCTGCAAGGAACCTATGCATCGCGCAGGACCGAAAACAAGAACTTGTCACTTTCTGCAACGGCTGTTTTTCATCCTTTTTAATGGCCACCGAGCAGTTGTCCGATCCGAAAAAACTCGGAGTGATCAATAGAATTCTCAAGAATGTGCTCATGAAGTATACGGGGATTCCGAGAGTGACACCCGAAGGCCGCAGGGTCCTGGACCCCATCAAGGTTAGGCACTTCATTGATGTTTTATACAATGATATTGGGCTTGAATCAATAAGGTCTGCCGTCGTGAACCCCCTTAAAGGATTGAAGGTCGCTGTTCATTATGGGTGTCACTACCTCCGTCCAACGGAAAGAGAGTGTATCGAAGACCCTGTTAATCCGATAATGGTCGATGAGATCGTCGAATCGCTAGGCGCTGAATCGGTCAATTACGAAAACAAACTTGACTGTTGCGGGGCAGGGGGCGGTGTCAGATCGTATGTTGTTGATCTAGCAACTGCAATTTCAAAAGATAAGTTAATGAATATCAGTGAAGTTGGCGCAGACCTTATTGTAACGCCCTGCCCATATTGTCTCCTCCAGCTCGATACGGTGCAGGGACGACTTGAGTTGACGCATATACCTGTTTTCCACGTCGCTCAACTTATCGCACTCGCCATGGGGGCCGAGCCACAATACCTTGGTCTTGAAGCACATGAGGTTCAGGCCGATAAGATTATTTCAAAATATGGGGGGACAAAATGACAGAGCAATACGAACCGCGCATCATCGCTTTCTGCTGTAACTGGTGTTCATACGCGGCCGCGGACCTCGCAGGTACGTCTAGACTGCAGTATCCACCTAATGTTAGAATCATCAAAGTTATGTGCACTGGAAGGATCGACCCGGTTTTCGTATTGCAAGCATTCAGACATGGCGCAGATGGAGTACTTGTCGCAGGCTGTCATCCCAGAGGATGTTTTTACGTGACTGGAAACGAGAAAGCTGCCTATAGAATGGAATTCCTCCAAGATATCATGCCAATGATAGGACTTGACCCGAAACGTTTGAGACTTGAATGGATCGCGGGATCAGAGCCAGACAAATTCGCGAAGATATGCAGGGAAATGGTTGAAGAATTGAGGAAAATTGGCCCGACGCCGCTTAAGGGAGGGATTTTCTGATGCCAGAGGAAATAGTTGGAGCGGCACTCGTCATCGGTGGTGGCATAGGTGGTGTGCAGGCCGCCCTCGATCTCGCTGATTCAGGATTTAAGGTCTACCTGGTGGATTCAAGCCCGAGCATTGGTGGAACAATGGCCCAGCTCGACAAGACTTTTCCGACGAACGATTGTTCGATGTGCATTATGGCTCCAAAGCTTGTCTCAGCTGGTAGGCATCGTAATATCGAAATCATCAGCAATGCCGAAATCACAAAAGTTGAGGGGCGAGCAGGCCACTTCAAAGTGACCGTGACTAAACATTACCCATACATCGACCCTCAGAAATGTACAGGGTGTGGGATCTGCGCAGAGCACTGTCCGATCGAAGGACCAAATTGGTTCGACGAAAACCTGGCTCCCAGGAAAGCGATCTATGTCCCCTTCCCTCAGGCTGTTCCCCTTGTCTACACTATCGAAAAGGGCATGTGTATCGGATGTGGCGAATGTCAGAAGGTCTGTAGCGCGCAGGCGATTGAGTTTAAACCATATGACGAGGAGTCGAGGGTGATCGACGTCGGCGCAATCGTCTTGAGCATGGGCTTTGATAAGTTCAAGGCCTTCAAGAAGAGAGAATACGGTTACGGGATTTTTCCTAATGTGATCACGAATTCAGAATTTGAGCGTATGCTCAGTGCCTCGGGCCCAACTGGAGGCCATATCATCCGACCATCTGATGGAGATATTCCAAAAAGAATTGCCTTTATTCAATGCGTTGGGTCGCGCGATGCACAACTCGGCCACGGATATTGCTCATCGATCTGCTGTATGGCGGCACTGAAAGAGGCGATCATTGCACAAGAGCACGAGCCAGATATCCGATGCCATATTTTCTTCATGGACGTGAGGGCCTTCGGCAAAGAGTTCGAAGAGTACAGAATAAGGGCTGAGGAGGAATACGGCATCAAGATATCGAGAAACACGCGAGTTGCCGGAATTGAGGAAGACCACGCTACCGGGAACCTTATTATCAGGTACTATAGGGAAACGGAAGACCTGAAAGATGAGCTTGTCGAGGAGACTTTCGACCTCGTTGTCTTGTCGGTTGGGATGATACCGTCCGATGATGCGCATCGTCTTTGCAAGAAACTCGGAATTAAGCTCAATGAATTCGGTTATTGCTGGACATCGGACTTTTCTCCACTCGAGACAAATGTCCCGGGAATTTTTGTCTGCGGCACATTTTCTTCACCAAAAGATATCCCTGACACTGTCGCACAAGGGAGTGGGGTCGCCGCAAAGGTTGGTTCACTATTAAGCACCGCACGAGGAACACTGGTCAGCGTGGGAGAGTATCCAGAAGAAATTGATGTTACCGGCCAGGAGCCAAGGATCGGTGTCTTTGTTTGCCACTGCGGTATCAACATCGGTGGAATTATAGACGTCCCGGCAGTGACGGCATATGCAAGAACGCTTCCAGGGGTCGTTTATGCTGAGGACAACCTCTATACGTGTTCATCAGATACGCAGGAGCGAATCAAAGAGAAGATCAAGGAGTACAAACTCAACCGTGTTGTTGTCGCATCTTGCACACCGAGAACACATGAACCGCTCTTCCGTAACACACTAAGGGAGGCGGGGCTTAATCCCTACCTCTTTGAAATGGCGAACATCCGAGACCAGTGTTCATGGGTTCATATGAAGGAAAAAGAAAAAGCGACGAAAAAGGCGAAAGATTTGGTAAGAATGTCGGTTATGAGGGCGGCGCTTTTAAGTCCGCTTCCCACTCAAAAAGTCCCAGTCAAGAAAGCTGCGCTCGTGATCGGAGGTGGGCTCGCCGGAATGACCGCAGCTCTCGAGATCGCGGCACAGGGCTACCCCGTTCACATAGTAGAGAAGGAAAAAGAATTGGGGGGCAATCTCAGACGGATCAGATATTTGATTACGGGTTCAGATCCGAGAGAGATATTGAACGAGATTATTAAGAAAGTGAGTGAGAATCCTCTCATCAAAACTCATCTCGCAACGACAGTGGAAGACATTTCTGGGTATGTCGGCAATTTTACCACGACACTTTCTAGTGGCGAGAAGATTGAACATGGCGTCATTATTGTTGCAACGGGAGGTGTCGAATACCGTCCGGAAGAATATCTTTATGGCGTATCGTCTCGCGTAGTGACGCAGACTCAATTTGGCAAGATGCTCGAGGAAGACAATCTTAGTGCAAAAACGGTGGCAATTATTCAATGCGTCGGCTCAAGAAATCGCGAATTTCCGAATTGTAGCAGGATTTGCTGTTTTACATCGATCGCAAACGCAATCGAACTCAAACGGAGGCATCCCGAAACGACCGTTTACATCCTATACAAGGATATCCGAACTTATGGGTTCAAAGAAGCCTACTACACAGAAGCCGCACGCCTCGGCGTTGTTTTCCTTCGATACGGGGAGGACGATCCACCAGTTTTGAAAGAGACAAACGGGCAATTGGAATTGACCGTCAAGGATCAATTCCTGATGGAAGACTTCGTCATCCATCCTGATCTGGTTGTGCTGAACGCTGCAGTGAGGCCAAATCCCGATAACGAGCGTCTCGCCAAGATGCTCAAGGTGCCGTTGACCAAGGACGGCTACTTCTTAGAAGCCCATATGAAACTGCGACCCGTAGATTTCGCAACAGAGGGTGTTTTCCTCGCTGGCCTCGCCCACTGGCCTAAACTCATTGAGGAAAGCATCTCACAGGCGTGCGGGGCTGCTGCAAGAGCCATAACAGTTCTTTCGAAAGATGAACTTGAAGCTGAAGCAGTGGTCTCCTGCGTCGATGAGGCGAAATGCCGCGGATGCGGTCGATGTGAAGAGGTTTGCGAGTTCTCAGCTGCCACGGTCAGGGAAGTTGCACCGGGCGTTTTAAAAGCCTATATCAACCCCGCACTCTGCAAAGGCTGTGGCGCATGTGCTGTCGCTTGCTGCACTGGCGCGATCACGACAAAGCACTTCACTGACGAGCAGATTTTGACGATGGTAGAAGCCGCGTTGAGGGAGGGGGTTGTGTGAACAGTTTCGAACCACAGATCATCGCATTCTGCTGCAACTGGTGTTCGTATGCAGGCGCAGACCTCGCAGGCGTCAGTCGATATCAATACCCGCCCAATGCAAAGATCATCAGGGTTATGTGTTCTGGGAGGGTAGAACCGCAATTCATCCTTAGGGCGTTTGAACTCGGCGCGGACGGAGTTCTCGTTGCTGGTTGCCATATCGGGGATTGCCACTATATTTCTGGTAATGAGAAGTGCCAAGAAAAAGTCAAAATTACAAGCGAACTGCTGGAGCTCCTGGGAATCGACAGGAAAAGACTGAGGCTCGAATGGATTTCGGCTTCGGAAGGCGCGAAATTCGCTGAGACGATGCGTTCATTTACAGAAGAGTTGAGACAACTCGGTCCAAGTCCTTTTAAAGAGGTGAAGTGATGGGTGAACTGGATGAACTGATCGAGGAGACAGGAGCACATGACTGTGTTGAATGCGGCAAATGCACGTCTGTCTGTCCAGTCGCCCGCATCAATCCAAAGTTTGCTCCACGCCTGATTGTACTGAGAGCGCTCGAAGGTGTTTCAGACAGCTTGAGCAGGGATAGAGACATATGGTCCTGCATCACATGTGAAATGTGCAACGATATGTGTCCCTACGAGGTGAACTATTCAGGGTTCATACTGGGACTGAGAACAAGAGCGATGAAGGCAGGAAACTTGCCTGATTGTTCTCAATCTGGTGCGGTGCACACCTACCAGAGGCTCATGGCAAGAGGGAACAGACAGAACAGACTGAAATGGGTTACCCCTGAGATGAAAATCAAGGAAAAGGGTGACGTTTTCTATTTCACAGGTTGCGCTGTTCATCTGGGAACACTGTTCTCCGACAAGGCGGGCGAGTTAAGGAATACGCCAGGTAGCTATGTCAGGATGCTCAATGCCGCAGGGATCGAGCCGGTTGTAAGCAACGACGAGGTCTGTTGTGGCCACGATTTACTCTGGGCAGGTGATGAGGATACGATGCTCAAGTTAATGGATAAAAATGTCGAAGTGATCCGCAACTCTGGTGCCAAAACAGTCGTTTTCTCATGTCCTGAATGCCTGAGAACCTTTGAAATCGACTACCAGGACTTTCTTGGTGATTTTGACTTTGAACTCGTTCACGTGTCTGAGTATTTACTTGACCTCATTGACAACGGAAAACTGAATTTCGACCCGAAAGGAGAAAAAGTTACCTACCAAGATTCATGCAGATTAGGAAGACATCTCGGTATCTATGACCCGCCACGGGAGCTCATCAGTGCACTAGGAATGGAGCTCATCGAAATGCAAAATAATAGGGAGAAGGCAGGTTGTTGCGGCGTCAATGCATTTGCGAATTGCGGGGAAGTCTCGCAAAAACTGCAATTAGATCGACTTCTCGAGGCGGCGGCAACGGGAGCAGATACGATGCTCACCTTCTGCCCCAAATGCGTGATTCATTTCAATTGCTTGCTAAAAAGTCCAAAACTTCCGGTTCCTCATGAAAAGGTGAAAATACTCGTGAGGGAATTCGGGAACGTCCTCGCCGAGCAGCTGCAGAGAGGAGGTGACCGATGATGGCCGACAGCAATCCGCCCCAGCCAGAGAACAGGTACTTGATGATCGAACTCTCGTGCGCCGAAAGAAAATGCAACCCATGCACCTATCCTAATTGTCAGCGCTTTGTCCGCGAAAAAGGAAAGGGAAAGGTTATATCGAGTCGAGTTTTTGAATCAGTACCGGCACCCGAACCAGATAAAATGAGACAAAGGTATGTTCTACTCGAGTTATCATGTGCAGAGCGCAAGTGTCAACCCTGCACATACCCAAATTGCCAGAGATTTGAAAGGGAAGTCGTTAAGAAAAAATCGTTCAAGATGAGGGTGGTCGAATTGTCAGGGGATAATGGACTTAAGGATCTGTTGGTCGATAGAAGAAAAGACCTGCTGAGTGGGGCTCAAAATGATGTCTCTGGCGGGGGTTAGGGACAGCATGACCGCTGGTGTTAGGTTTAGGGAGTCGCTCGAACTGTGCGGATATTCATCGTCAAATTTCGATTTCTTTGGAAAAGACCACCGTAAAGGTCTTAATTCAAACTTGTGTGAGAAAATAAGAGAGAACGGAGGGAATTGATTTGGAAAGGGCTGTATTGGTGATCGGTGGAGGTGTCGCCGGCATACAAGCGTCTCTGGATCTGGCGGACAAAGGTGTGATCGTACATCTTGTCGAGAAAGAGCCCAGCATAGGGGGGCGAATGGCTCAGCTCGACAAGACTTTCCCAACGAACGACTGTTCCATATGCATTCTTGCGCCAAAGATGGCTGACTGCTACGGACACCCAAACATTAATGTTTTGACTTATTCCGAAGTCGTCGGTCTGGAGGGTAGCAAGGGCCATTTCAGGGTTAAGGTGCTGAAGAAGGCACGTTATGTTGATGAAGATAAGTGCACCGGTTGTGGTGAGTGTTTTCAGAAGTGCCCCACTAAGGACATTCCGAACGAGTTCGAAATGGGTCTCACAACACGAAGGGCGATCTACATGCCGTTTCTGCAGGCTGTTCCGAGGGTTGCAACAATCGACAGAAACCACTGCAAGTACCTAACTGAAGGCAAATGCGGTGTATGTAAGAAGGTCTGCAAAAGGGATGCAATCGATTACGACATGAAAGATCAACTTATTGAACTGGAAGTAGGCGCAATCATCGTCGCAACCGGCTTCGACGTCTGGGATCCAAAGATCGCGTCTGAATATGGCTACGGGAGATTCCCGAATGTTTTCACTGCGATGGAATATGAGAGGATGATCAATGCCGCTGGTCCCACTGGAGGCCATATCAAAAGGCGGTCGGATGGGAAAGGGCCTAAGAAAATCGCGTTCATCCAATGCGTTGGTTCCAGAAATGTGCAGTTGAACCACCCATACTGCTGCGCTGTCTGTTGCATGCACTCAACCAAGGAGGCGATGCTGGCAAAGGAACACGATGAGGAGATCAAAGCAACAATTTTCTATAAAGATATGAGGTCATGTGCAAAGGGCTTCTACGAGTACGTGGTGAGGGCAAAGACGGATTATGGTGTTGAATACATCAATTCCGACGGCACAGTGCAGGAAGAAACGGAGAATCACGATCCCATTGTTTCTTATGATGTCGCTGGGCGACCTGAGCGCAGGGCATTCGATATGGTTGTCTTAGCGACGACACTCGTTCCGAGGCCGGGGACTGCCGAACTCGCGAAAGTCTTGGGACTAACCCTTGATGAATTCGGATTTATTAAATCGAAAGATCGAATACTAGCACCTGTCGAGACGAATGTGCCAGGTATTTTTATTGCTGGATACTGCGCTGGACCAGCCGATATTCCGGAATCGGTTGCGCAGGGATCGGCCGCAGCGGCAAAGGCCGCTGAAGTGCTTCTCGAGTCGAGGGTGTTCGCATGAATGAAGAACCTGTGAGAATCGGTGTGTTTATATGTCATTGTGGAACGAACATCGGCGGCTTTGTGGACGTTCCCGCCGTCGTCGAATATGCAAAAACACTTCCTGGTGTAGTCTTCGCGACAAACAATTTGTATACTTGCGCTGAAGACGGTCTAGCATCGATCAGGGACGCGATAAAAGAACACAGACTCAACCGTGTCGTCGTTGCGTCTTGCACACCGAGGACGCATGCGCCTCTTTTCCAGGGTGTGTGCGAGGAAGCTGGTCTAAACAAATACCTCTTCACGTTCGTAAACCTCAGAGAGCATTGTTCATGGGTCCATATGAAAGAAAAGGAGAAAGCGACACAAAAAGCGAAAGACCTGGTGAGAGCGGGGGTCGCAAGAGTCAGGCTTCTGCAACCTCAGGAAGAGGCAAAGATCGAAGTCGAACCGAAGGCGCTTGTCATCGGAGGGGGCGTCTCAGGCATGGTTGCCGCACTCTCTATCGCACAGCAGGGTTTCCCTGTGTACCTGGTGGAAAAGGAGAGTGAATTTGGAGGTTTCGTGCGAAACTTGAATAACCTATACCTTGGCGGCAAGGATGCGATGGAGACGATAAAACCACTCATCGACAAGGTAATGGCGAATGCCAACATCATTAAATGTCTCAATTCAAGGCTTGTATCAGTCGAAGGGTTCATCGGTAATTACAACATCGTGATCGATGCAAATGGGAAGGAGATAAAGGACAAGGTTGGCGTCATCATCGTCGCAACGGGCGCAATCGAGTACATACCAGAAGGACTGTATGGATATGATCTCTATGAAAACGTCGTGACCCTAACGGAGTTTGAAATTCTTTGCAAGAAAAAAGCTCTACCGAAAATCAACAGTATAGCATTCATCCAGTGTGTCGGTTCGAGGGGTCAAGACAAGTCATACTGTTCAAGAATCTGTTGCAATGTCGCAATCAAGAACGCTCTCAACGTCGTTGAGAATTATCAGAATATGCTCGGTCTTGAGACGGGTGAAATTGTTGAAAAAGTACCTGTTGACATGAAAGCGCCAGATGAGATCCTTGAAAGGAGAAGGAGGAGAAGAGGACGGAGGGAGCGTGGAGAGGAAGAGGAGGAGGCACCCACACCAACCGCAGGTAAAATCGAAGTTACGATATTTAACAGAGATATCATGGCATACGGTGTCGAACACGAACTCAACTATAACAGGAGCAGGGAAAAACATGTGAGATTTGTGAGATACACGCCAGAAAACAAGCCGAAGGTTTACAAGGAAGGGGACAAACTCGTCATTGATTACTGGCATGATACATTAAAGATGCAAAGAAAGATGGCCGTCGACATGATTGTTCTATCAACACCTCTTGTAAATAACCCTGATGCAAAGGAACTCTCAAAGATGCTAAAAGTGCCACTAGGACAAGATGGATTCTTCCTGGAGGCACATGTTAAGCTCCGCCCAGTTGATTTTGCAACAGATGGTATCTTCGTTTGTGGCACAGCGAAAGGACCTGCAGACATAACTGAATGCGTGTTCCAAGCGCAAGCCGCTGCCTCACGAGCCACAATACCACTCGCGAGGGGATTTGTCCAGACGGAAGCCCTAACGGCAAAAGTCAATCCGACGGTGTGTACCGGCTGTGGTACATGTATCGAAGTGTGTCCATACAAGGCCATTCAGAAGAACAAGGATGGGATTGCGGAAGTAATCGTGGCCGCTTGCAAGGGATGTGGATGTTGCGGTGCAACATGCCCTGAGGGCGCAATCGACCTCTCACACTACACAGACATGCAGCTGATTGCAGAAGCAAAAGCTGCACTTCAGGAGGTGATCGAATGAACGACTTCGAGCCGAAGATCTTGGGATTCCTTTGCAATTGGTGTTCGTATGCAGGCGCAGACCTCGCAGGCGTCAGTCGATATCAATACCCGCCTAATATCCGAATCGTCAGGGTCATGTGCAGCACGAGGGTTAGTCCACACATCATTCTTGAGGTTTTCAAGGCTGGAGCCGATGGGGTCATGGTCGGCGGATGTCATATCGGAGATTGTCACTATATCACCGGGAATTATTACACAGAAAGAAGAGTAAAACTCACAAAGGAACTTCTCGCACTTGCGGGCATTGAGCCTGAGCGTTTGAGACTCGAATGGGTTTCCGCCTCTGAGGGCGAGAAATTTGCCAATGTTGTTACAGATTTTGTCAGGCAGATAAAAGAGATAGGTCCGTCACCTGTCAAAAACAATGAGGAACTGATGACGAGGCTATCCGCAGCGATCCAAGCATCAAAAATCTTTAGGGTCAAGCTGCTCTCAGGGAAGGAACTCAAGCTGACCACTGAGGGTAATGTCTACGGAGAGAGAATCGATCAAGAAAAGATGGATGCATTACTCAAGTCTGCTGCGCAGGCAGAATTCAAAAGAAGCCTTATTCTGGAGTTGACAAAGCGCAAACCACTATCCGTAAAAGAACTTGCGGAGGCAATTGGGGAGACGCCAGACACGACACTTGATCACGTCGTTGTTCTGAGATCTCAGAATCTTATAGCGTTGAGCGGAATCGAAGGATCCTCGCCCAAATACAGGGCGATTCTTGTTGGAGGTGAGTAAATGGCAACACCCGTAGGAGCCGTGATGGTCGTCGGGGGTGGAATTTCAGGTGTTCAAGCTGCACTCGATCTCGCCGACTCAGGGTTCAAAGTATATCTTGTCGAGAAGAAGCCAAGCATCGGTGGAACAATGGCCCAGCTCGACAAGACTTTTCCGACGAACGATTGTTCGATGTGCATTCTCGCTCCCAAACTCGTCGCGGCAGGCCGGCACCACAACATCGAACTCATCTGCAATGCGGATGTTGAGATGATCGATGGGGTGCCAGGTGATTTCAGAGTCACTCTGAAGAAAAGAACTTTAAGAGTTGATGAAACGAAATGCACTGGGTGCGGCGTGTGTGCTCAGAAATGCCCCGTTGAAACCTACGATGAATACAACGAGAAAATGAAAAAAAGGAAAGCGATATATGTTATGTACCCCCAGGCGGTGCCACTCGTCTACAGCATCGACAAGAATGTATGTATCGGGTGCGGTGTTTGCGCCGAGGAGTGCAGAGCAAAAGCCGTAGTTTATGACAAATCGGATGAGGCTTTGGAAATCTCGGTCGGGTCGATCATTCTCTCACCAGGCTTTGAAGAATTCGACGCCACGTTAAAGAAGGAATACGGATACGGGGTTTACAAAAACGTTGTGACGAGCATCGAATTTGAGCGTATGCTGAGTGCTTCTGGTCCGTACATGGGTACAGTTATGAGACCCTCTGATGGCGAAGTTCCGAGGAAGATTGCTTTTGTCCAATGCGTAGGATCGAGGGACGAAAAAGTCGGCCGAACCTACTGCTCCTCAGTCTGCTGCATGTACGCGATTAAGGAAGCAATCATTGCTGGTGAGCACTCTGAAAACCTTGAATCTCACATCTTTTTCATGGATATCAGAGCTGTCGGGAAGGAATTCGAGAATTACAGGGAGAGGGCAGAGAATGAGTACGGCATCAAGATTCATCGCGCAGCCAGGGTTGCATCAATTGAGGAAGACCCCGCCACGAAGAATCTTATTGTCAGATACAGCGAGAATGGAAATACAATTAGTGAGGAATTTGACCTCGTTGTTCTCTCTGTTGGACTAACACCATGCGCTGATGCCGAGAAACTGAGCAGACGACTCAACTTCAAGCTCAACAAACATGGATTCTGCGAAACCGACACTTACAACCCGCTTTCCACATCAAGACCCGGAATTTTCGTCAGCGGATCCTTCGTCTCACCGAAGGACATTCCAACGACAGTCGCCGAGGCGTCGGGCGCTGCGGCAAAGGCGGCATCGCTCATCAGTAGCGCAAGAAATACACTCGTGACCGTCAAAGAGTATCCGCCAGAGATTGACGTCACCGGCCAGGAGCCTAGGATCGGTGTCTTTGTTTGCC
>JARYLV010000025.1 GCA_029907465.1 Methanomassiliicoccales archaeon | reverse complement strand
TGAGCTTGCTGACGATTGTCGCACCAGTCGCCTTTGCCAATTTCTCCATGTCCGATTTCTTGACACGCCTGAGTGCAAAGATCTTCTCCTTTGCAAGGAAGTGCTGAGCCAGGTCATCAATTCCCTTCTGGCAGAACAGGACGTTCGCACCCGAATTCTTGACCTGTTCGACCATCTTTCTCAGCATATTTTCCTCTTCTGCAAGGAATGCCTGGAGTTGTGAAGGATCTCGAATCTCGATCTTCGCGTCGATTTCAGTCTTCTTGATCTCAAGGGCAGCGTCAACGAGCGCGATCTTTGCCTTCTCGACCCTCTTCGGCATTGCGGGGTGAACTGGCTCCTTGTCGAGGATAACGCCTTTGACCAGTTGGGTATCCTCCATCGCACCGCCCTGTTTCTTGACGACTTGTATGTTGTCGAGGTCAACAGTCCACTTGCCGTCAACCTTCTCTGCGACTGAGATCACCGCTTCAACCGCAAGGTCTGCCATGTGTGCACGCACTCCACTGACCGCTTTACTCATCATCGCGGTCATCGCGATTTTCTTCAACGTTTCCCTATCCTCAATGGAGACAGGCATCGCAATGGCGTCGAGGTATTCCATTGCTTTCTGCGCCGCAAGCCTGTAGCCACCGCTGATAATCGTCGGGTGAACATTCGCATCGATCAGGTCAACTGCCTTCTTCAGCAATTCCCCAGCGAGAACGACCGCGGTTGTGGTCCCATCCCCGCATTCCTCGTCCTGAGTTTTTGCAACCTCGACCAGCATCTTTGCCGCGGGGTGTTCTACATCGATTTCCTTCAGAATTGTCACACCATCGTTGGTGATAACCACGTCGCCCATACTGTCGACCAACATCTTATCCATGCCGCGCGGACCGAGGGTGCTTCGCACAGCATCGGCAATCGCTCTCGCTGCCATGATATTGTTATACTGTGCGTCCTTTCCCCTGTCACGCTTCGTGCCTTCTTTAAGGATAAGAATTGGTGTTGTTCCCATTCCCATACTTAATACCTCCTCTGAATACATATTTCAACTTCAGCACGAAGTTGGTACGATTGAAATGTTTGTTCTTCTATATAAGATTAACTGTTATCGTTTTTAAAATGCAGGCACTGGCAAGAATCATATATCGATGACCAGCATCGATAAGGGCTCCGAGTTATTGTCATTTAATGTATTCAGGCTTTCAACCGACATCCTGTTATAGCCGATGCTGAAGTCACAAAGAGGAAGAAAGCATTCTGGTATTATTTCCCATTTATTCGCTTTTTGCGAATTCTACGCATAGAATTCACATCAGCGACAACAAATAACAAAAATAAATTCGTCGTATTGTCTGAAATGCTTGCACGCATCATGAAGACTTGTAGTATTTGTCGAATGGCCGAAGGGTATATCGGATCGGGCGGTCAAAAATTGATTATTGAAGAGAGCGGAGTCTGTAATGTATGCAAGAGTGAGCTCAAGAAGCTCGAAGAGATTTACAAGAAAGATTTTGAGAAGAGAACTAGCCAGGTCATGCTTAGAACAATCCCGTGGCCCGCGTTCAAAGAATTCAGCTGGCCTCCACATTCTGCAGTTCTAGTTTCAGGCTGGGAATTGAGAAGCAAAGAATTCGCGGTCGGGATCACCGATTCTGCTATCATTGGTGGAAGAAGATCGATAGCGAGCCTTGAAGAAGAAATAGCTGCACAGATAAAGGTGCTCGCAGAGGCCATTGAGAGGGCAGAAAGTATCGAGGAACGACTATTACTCCGGAAGGAATACGATCTTACCAGAAAGAAACTTGATCCATTAGAAAAGAAGATAAGGGTGGGCGATCGCCCCTTGTTCATCCTACCCCTTTACACTGTCAGAAACTTCCATTTTGATCAAAAGGATAGTTGGCTCTTTGTCGGATTTGAGAAAATCGACATCAAAAGTGGTCTCTTACGCCTTAATAGGGAAAAGGTGGAAAGGCACAGATGGGTCGTCTCCGCAATCTACAGGGATGCAATTGTTCTTCTGGACAAAATGATTGATATGAACGGGGAGGCCCAGCATCGTTAGCCTTACCCTGGACTTGCGATGGACTTCGAGCGAGGATGAGATTTATAGGTGTCATCTTTCATTGCTATGATGTAGTTGACACCCTACTGCGATTAATATTATTTAGGAATCTCATACCACCCTAGATAGTCCATCATAAGATGGCCGCAACAGGAGTGCCAAGAGGTGTTAAATGGAAGAAATAATGACCTGTCTCGCTCTGGTCTTCAAGAGAAAGGGGAAGAGCGTTCTGTCGGAGAAAGAGTTGGTTTTTTCTGTCTCGATGGATTATCGCTGGTTCACACCGAAGGAGGCCCAAAAACTCTTGGAGATCGGTCTAAAAAAAGGGTTGCTCACGAAGATCGATGGCCTCATCAAGACAACTTTTGATTACAAGAAGGTCGAGATCCCGATCAATTTCAAACCGAGCAAGAAAGTCTTAGAAGATGTGAAAGAAGAGCCTTCCTTATTCTCAAAGATCCTCAATCGCATCACCGCTGCTGGTATATCAAGGAGAGAAGCTGTGGCGAGGATTAACAAGATCCAGGAGAGGCTCGCTATCGACGTCGAGGTGGCGGCCCTCGCATTCGCAAAAGAGGTCGGGGTTAATATCGATGACTTAATCGATGAAACATGGAAGGAAGTCGCTGAAAGACAGGATGTTCTTTGATTCACTCCTTTTTCAGTTTAATGATGTCCCCTAGCGTTAATCCCTTGCTCGATGATGTCTTCGTTTCAGTCTTTATGATGGGGACTTTTTCCATTAGCTTGATTCCCAATTCCTTTTCAAGCTTCTTTACCAATGCATCATCTGGGCGCATGTCGCCGCGCTCTATCTTGTTGATGACACTGACCTTTTCATTGATTTTCGCAGCAAGCGTCTCCTGCTTCCAATCCCTCGCCATCCGAGCTTCTCGAATGATTCTAGGGTAATCAGGTACCAATTCCAGAGTTATTTCCTCAGACTCATAGAGGTCTTTCGGTTTCATCCGTTTTTCCCTGATTTCGAGGCGCTTCGTGATGATCGTTTGCGGCGGTGTCGATTCCTTTTTGCTCGATTTACGCACCTCTCCGAATTTTGCGCACTCTCTGCAAACGTTTAGAGTTGTCCCTTCGATGAAGACGCGTGTCGTGCGCGCGGTCTCTTTCCCACAGAGTTCGCAGAGCATAGATATCAACCTTCACTATATCCACAAAGAGATTTATATCTCACGTGAGAGCCCCCGAGCAAAAACAAATCTCGGGGGTACCTTCCCATGATCGAAGAATTATGAGATTTCGACTCGCTAAATTATCGACAACCTCATCACCAGAATACCTGGTTCGCAAATAACAGATCTGCTTGCACATTTTTTGAGCTCATACATGCCGTTCTATGGCATTCGCCCCCACCCCATCGATGAAGTGCTTATCTTCCCGAGGTTTTACACTTTCTGATCATTTCTAAGGCTTACGACGACGCGTAGATTCAGCTGGATTCTCCGATTCCGATCACCATTATTGGCAATTTGATGCGAAAGAATCAAATAGCTCGCTCTATTTAATAAAGCAAGAACAAGGTGGCATATTTGAGAGACCAACAAACGGATATGTTGATCGCCGAGATGAAGGAAAAAATCGAGTTACTAGAGCGCCGCAACAGCGAGCTGCTGGAAGAGGCTCGTAGGCTGGAAGGAGAGAAACGATACATTGAAAGTGAATTATTCAGACTCCAAAAAGAGATCAAGAGAATGCGAACTGAAATGGAGAGGCTCAAATCACCTCCCCTCATCATCGGCATCATCAAGGATGTCCTTTCTGACGGCAGGGTAGTCGTCAAAAGTTCCACTGGGCCAGATTTTATCGTGAGTACATCAGAGTATGTGCCTGTCCAGGAGCTCGTGGTCGGTGCACGCGTTGCATTGAACAAACAGACGCTCGCCGTCATGGGCGTTCTGCCACCATCACTCGATCCAATCGTTGTAGGTGCTGAGATCATCGAAAAACCAAATATCACGTACGATGAAATCGGCGGGTTAGATGAACAGATCAGAGAGGTGAGAGAGGCGGTCGAGGACCCACTTTTGAGGCCGGAGTTGTATAAGAAGGTTGGGATCGAACCGCCGAAGGGAGTTTTGCTCGTTGGCCCACCTGGGACGGGTAAGACGCTTCTGGCGAAAGCCGTCGCGCATCAGACAAAGGCAACATTTATCAGGCTAGTTGGGTCGGAACTCGTTCAGAAATATATTGGAGAAGGGGCTAGACTCGTGAGAGAATTATTTGAACTCGCGAGGGAGAAGGCACCGAGCATTGTTTTCATCGATGAACTCGATTCTATCGGTGCAAAGAGGCTCGAGGTTGCTACCTCTGGAGATAGAGAGGTGCAGAGGACGTTGATGCAGCTGTTAGCCGAACTCGATGGTTTCAATCCAATTGGGGACGTCAAGATCATTGGAGCTACGAACAGACCAGATATCCTCGATGAAGCACTCCTAAGACCAGGCCGTTTCGATCGCATTATCACGATCCCGATGCCTAACTACGAGGCGAGAGTTGAAATCTTTAAGATCCACACAAAGAGGATGAACCTCGACAAGAGCGTTAACCTCGCCCTCATAGCGGCAAAATGCGAGTCAGCGACGGGTGCTGATATCAAAGCGATATGTACCGAGGCAGGGATGTTTGCGATCAGAGATAATCGTGATTACGTTACAATGATCGACTTCGAACGGGCAGTCGCTAAGGTCATGGAAGCAGAAGAAACGAAATGTGTTGAGCCGGGCGTCATGTTCGCTTAGAATTTCTTTCATTTCCTGTCTCCTCTGACTCAATTTCCACTTCGATAACGAACGCACCGATGTAGTTACACTTCTTGCAGTGATACTTGTATCCGGTCATTAAACCTGCTTCATAGTACAGGTCCGAAGAGCCACATTGGGGGCACACAATGAGTCTCTTGATTTTTCTATCCATTCAATTCCACCATTTCCCCTCAAGAGTGAGATGGGTAGTAAGTATTAAAGACATGGTCTCTCGAACCATTATCGATTGTCATAATCATTTCTTATATTGACGGCATGAAAGTTAAGTATGAGCTACAAAATCGCGTACTTGATGCATGCGCTAGAGGCTTCCAGGATTATCATGGATGAGTATTGCGTCAAAATCTTATCTGCGACGCTTGAGGAGCCCAGAACTGCAATCGAATTGAGCAGGCAGATGAATATCCCAATCGCGGCATGCTACCGTAGAATACGGATGCTGCAGAAAAACGGACTGCTGCGATGTAAAGAGAAGAAGCTGTCGGCCGACGGCAAATACATTGCGGCCTACGAATCCCTTCTGAAGAAGGCTCACATTCTCTATGAAAACGGCAGAGTAAGGGCGCGGTTGGAGATGGTATCAGGCGAAGAGGAAGAACTCGTCCTTGAGTGCAGATGACTTTTCATCCTCAATCCTTCGTCAGATCTTCCCCACCAGCGAAATACTGTTGGATCGCATTATAGATGTCTTCCATTCCGTACGGCATCTCCGCAGACACTGGAATGAGCTCCTTGTACATGCCAATATTCTCAAGGGCTTTGAAAAGCTCTAGACTCAGCAAGCTCTGTGTCACTCCGTGCGCTTCCCCAAGCGCATTGTTCAGCGCATAGGGATCTCTCGACCAGTTCATAATTGTCTCGAGTTCCTCCTCAGTAAGGGTATCAATCTTTGAAAGCACGTTTAAAATTGGGATCGCAAACCTGAAATGCGTTATCGCGCAGAGCATCAGATCAGACACAAAGCCAGAGGGGGTTTTTGCAAGCTGCGGATCCGAGAGGAAGACGAGGAATGAATCCTCCCTGCCGAACTCATCAACTACGACCATGCTTGATTGCCTAAAGGCGAATAATTCCATCTGGCCAGGTGTGTCAATGAGCACATAATTTGTTCTGAATTCCTCAACTGTCGAGACGACTTCTTTCACATTGAGCGCGATCAGATCAGCACAGACAATCTGCGCACCATTGGGCCCCAATCCATATTCATTCATGATTTCATTGAGACGGATCCAGTCCCGTATGTCAACATCTGGTGTATATGGGACTGCCTCCGCACCTGGATCAAGATTCACAACGATTGAATCGATCCCCTGAAGCTCCAGCCAATCGTGAAAAGCGTACGTCAATGTACTTTTTCCGCTACCAGCCGTTCCGATAAAGTATATATTCCGCATCTCGGCCACCGTAGAAAGCGGGCCCGGAGGGATGTTCGGATTCAATGAGAATCTTTCGAACCCTCGACCCATCGGTTAAGAGCCGATTGCTCTACCTAGCTGAGCTACGGGCCCCGAGCGGGCATATATGGTTGGCATAAATAAAGATATCGAAAAAATCGTGACGAGGGAATTCTAAGATAACGACTGGTAAACATCGAAAAAAAGAGGGACTTCCTCATGATGCTCATGTGGAATTTGATTCAAGAGGATCACGAGCCTCTGCTCTGGGACTTATCAAAAGAAAACACTTAAGACAATTGTGGATTATTGACAACTCATGCCTGATCTACGCGTTCGCGACGTGATGACGACGACAGTCGTCACAATTAAAGGAGATGCGACCTTACATGATGCTACTATAAGTTTCGCGATCAATGGGATTTCTGGCGCCCCCGTTGTAGATAACGAGGGGAAACTGATTGGTGTTTTGAGCGAGACTGATATCCTTGCGTTTGTGAAGAATCTTCAAGAAGAAATCCGTCGGAAGCACCCTTCCGTATCTTTCCTGTCCGTTCCATTTGAAGACATTTTGAAAGATGAGAAGTTGGCCAAAATCTACAACGAGATTTCCAGTAAGAAAGTATCAGAGATTATGACAAAGGATGTCGTTACCGTGACGCCTGACACAGAAATCATGGATGCGATCGACATCATGATGAAAAAGGATGTTAACAGAATGCCAGTTGTCGAGCACGGAAAGCTCGTTGGTATAGTAACAAAAGGGGATATCATTTGGGCACTGTACAAGGATAAGTTCTCAAAGGCATGACCTAATCGCTCTTTTCAAGTATACAAAGAGTAGAACCGCCATTTTTTTCTTAGGATAATACATATAGCCACTGGGGTGCGCTCTACGGGAAACTCTGGTATCAAGGTTCATGTACTTGCAAGTGGCAGTGATGCCAATTGCACTGTTATTGTTACGAGGGACACAACATTGATGATCGATGCGGGCCTCAGCTTAAAGCAAACAAAAAAGTCTCTCGGAACATTCGGCATAGATATCTCGGAGATCGACGCGATCCTACTGACCCACGAGCACGTCGATCATTCAAGACATGCCCCAGCGATTTCGAAGAAGCACAACATTCCGATCGCTGGAAATCTTCAAACACTGGCCGCGTTAGGTCTTGATGGGAAAGAGAATTTCATCGTTTTCGAGGACACGATCCCTTTTTCGATCGGGTCCGTTAAGATTGAAGCTCTACCAACGTCCCACCGTGCTGCTGATCCTGTGGCGTTCCAGATCACTACTGAGTCTAAGAAATTGGTGATCGCTACAGACCTTGGAAAGGTCACCCCCCCTATTCTTTCCGCAATGAGCGATGCAGATTTTGTGATGCTTGAATCAAATCACGACGTCCATATGCTGGTCTCGGGACCCTACCCGCAGTCCCTAAAGCGCTGGATTTTGAGCGAAAAGGGGCATCTATCGAACGGGGATTGTGCGCGCGCCCTCAAAGTCACGCGGAATTCACATCGCATGATCTTCCTCGCCCATCTCAGTCGCATTAATAACACACCAGAGATCGCAAAAAGGACTGTTGCCAACGAACTTGGGTGTGATCCTGGAATGATCGGTTGTATCGAAAACCCAGGGGATGTTAAGAGCATGCATGTCGATTAATTTATGAGTCGCGGTTTTATCTCGACTGCTTTTCCTTTGGCGAGAAGTACCTTCGCGATTGAGGCAGGCAAAATGACGACATCCTCCTTCCTCAGGCAGTAATTTCTTGACGGCCCAGCGAACGTCGGAAGATCCTCTAATATCCTAAGGATTATCCGATCTTGTTGAATTGGGGGAGTTGTGGAAATCGACCTATCAGACTCTGCACTGGACTCGGGCTCACTGATTTTAGACACATCTGCAGAACCTGCCCCAACAATAGCTCGAAATGGCCTCGCTTCTTCCGACTCTGGTTGTTTTGCCAAGGAGTCCTCGAAAATTCTTCTTGTGGCGATCTCTTCTCTTCTTATCTGATCCTCAGGTAGATTGGGCATGGAGGATATTTCCTGAGGTGCCGCCGCCATTCCGCCCCTGAGATGCTTTTCAGTTCCGATAAGGATGGAGCGGTACTCGATAATGAGTGCATATACTCTATCATAAAATTCGCGCTCCTCTGGTGTCAGACGCTCAAGATCGACTTTCGATCCGCTAGCAGCCCTCAACGCTGCCAATATGATCTTTTCGATACGAAAATCAAAGATCTGGACCGCCTTCTCACATATCTTCTTCAGCCGATTATGAAGGATCGTTGCTTTTGTTGAGAATTGATCTATTGCCATCTCTCTTTCGCCTTCCTTTCTGATCCTATCGACGAGGTCCCTTAATGCCGGATAGAAATCTCTTCTGATCTCCGTCACATTCTTGGTTCTCTGTTCCCTGCGATAGACCTCCGTGACTTCGTCGAAGTTCAAAGGCTCAGAAGGCGAGGACATCATAAACAAATTCGAGAGAGAGTATTTGATTGTTGTCTAATGACGTGGACAACTAACACTGGTTATAACGAGAGGTGTGACCTACCACCCACCATCAATTGGTCCATAGCCTTCATCAGAATCTCAGGATGCAGCTAACCTTACGTCAAGTGGTTCGAGCCGCCGATCAGGGTCGTATCCCATTCGAATTCCCCAGCGCCTCATGAAATCGAGAATTACAAAGAGCCCTACACGCGCGATTGGATAGAATGTCATCAACTTCATATCGGCGCCCCCGTTCGGAATAAATGATGAGAGTTCTTTAATAAGATGCTTCCAAGAATGATAGATCAGGAGATACCCCTCCTCCGTCATTTGCTCCTCGATATCGAAGGCCTTCCCATCTTTCAAGGATCCTGCGGGCACAAAGGAAAGAGGTGTGACCGTGAAGTGTGCCTTGTTACCAATGCGATCCCGCAGAACCGCCTCCATCGTCACGATAAGTCGTGCCGTATCCAGGAGGTCTTCTCTTGTTTCGCCAGGTAGACCGATAATTGCCGTATAAGCAGGGAACCAATAGTTTTCATTTAGGATCTGTGTCCCCCTCACAACGAGTTCTGGCCATTCTGAAGGACTAAATGGTTTCACCTTGCCTTCCATGTATTTTCCGATCAGGGAGGGAGAGGCTGTTTCGAGGCCCATCTGAATTCCAATCCATTTAGAAGGGCCAGCCCTAACCACCTCGGTAATTCTCTGTACCATCGATGGATCCGCGACTACTGGAGCGATTGTACCGTGCGTCGGATTTGAAAATTTGACTCCAGGGATGGACATCACCTTTTCGAAAAGACGGACAACTTCGTCACTGTTCGGACGGTATTCTTTTCGATCTTCCAATTTATAGAGAAAAATATCGTCACTATGAAGCCAGGCGGTTGTCAGCCCCGCCGTAAGATTGACCTCGATCTCCTTGCGCATTACATCATCTGGTATGTGTCTAATTCGACGGAGATTTGGATCGCAATATCTGCAATTCCTTCCGCATCCTCTCATGACCTCGACCATTCCCTTGTATGCAGGCCCGATGATTGGTGGAATCTCCTCCGGCGATGGAAATCGACCAACCCTGATCACCTCGTTCGCATTTCCCATCTCAATGTCCCTGATAATTTCTCCAGCAACTGCATCTGCCTCTCCCAGAACGATGTGGTCAATTCCCATTGCCCTCCAGTCGTCGGAGGCGACAAGCTGCCATGCGCCTGGCCCACCTACAACGATCTTGAAGGAATACCTCTTTGAATTTCTAAAAGATACAAGCCTTCGGATCAACTCGTGGAATTTCTTTTTCGTGTAGGATGTCAGGCGTCCTCCATTTGTGAACATCAATGAGACTGGCCCCAGGCCTAACGGATCCATCGCAGAAACACCGACGACGCGCGTTTCCCGATTGATGAACTGTGTTACAAAACGAGCATGAACGACGACCGTTTCCGGATAACCTCCATTCACAAGCGCAGCTTCGATCTTGCGCAAAGAATAGGGAGCGATCGAAAGAACACCGCTATTGTGGGGGAGCTGGGTATCGAGCAAACGATAGACAGCATTTGGAATCTTTTCGACAGGGGCACATCCAAAGAAGTCCAGAAGAGGGATGTTTCGATAGGTGCTCGTAAGTGTTTCATCGCAAGTGAGAACGATCTTTGGCATCATACTACTTCCTCCATTTTTCGAAGCGCTCTTTCGAGACCGTGTCGCAAGCGGTGCCTTACAAAATCCTTCATCCAATCATCTTTCAATTCACGAATTTTTTCGACATAAAACGAGAGGAAGTCCGAGAGATGGTGAATGGGATTGTCCAGCATCTTCTGTTCTATAGACCTCAACTCTCCAATGACGCTATGCAATTCCTCGCCTAGGCGGAATAATTTCCGTTGCTTATGTCTTGGATCATTTTCGACCTTCACGTAACCTTTGGCGGTGAGTAACCTCAACTCCTTTAAGAGCGTAACCCGTGATACTTTCAATTTCATTCTCCTTACCAATTGGTTGAAAGAGATTCCGTCCAAATTATTCGAGATTTCATCGATGATCTCTACCTGAACAAGTGCGAGCATCAATCCGTAGATTTAGAGAACTAGTATATTAATATATCAGTTAAAATAATTGAATAGTCTACCGCTTATCTGAAAAATCAGAACGCGGGAACAAACGCAAATATTTTTTAATGGAGGGGGTATGAGAAAATCGTGCAGACTCAGGCCGTCGCCAAGGAAGTACCTGGAGGCGTCATTGTAGAATTGATTGTCTCGCCAGGCGCAAGAATTTCAAAGATCGATGGGGTTGATCCGTGGCGAAATCGTCTCGTCGTAAAAGTGACTTCGTCCCCTGAGCAAGGGAAAGCGAATGAAGAGCTGCAAAACCTCCTATCTAATTTCTTTGAATCAGATGTTGAAATCGTGAAGGGAAATAGAAGTCGATTGAAGACCGCCCTTGTGAGAGGCGATCTCCGGAGTATTGAGTCAAAATTGAAGGGTTTAAATGAGAAATCAAGTTGAAATGCTCGAGGAACTCATATCGATTCTAGAGGATCTGAGGGAGAGACCTGAGGACACGGTGATCCTCGTCGAGGGGCAAAAAGATAAAGACGCACTCATTGAGCTCGGTGTGGGAGGGGAAGTCTGGCAGGTCAAGGGTGGTAACTCGATTTTCAATATCGCGGAGGAACTCGCATACAACAGGAAATCCGCCATTATACTCACTGACTGGGACAGGAAAGGGGGCCAACTCTGTAAGGCCTTGCGCATCGCGTTGATTGCCAATGGAGTGCCCTTCGATGATTCGATCAGGACCAGGCTGGTACAGATTGCAAAAAAGGACGTCAAAGACATTGAGGGGCTTCCGACGTTTTATATGAAACTTATGGCAGAAACGCGCAGATGATGTATTTCTACACAACCAGATAGTATTGAAACCAACTTCAAAGTTGACCAGGGACACGTCACTTTGATTTTCTCTTTTGTCCTGCTTCCTGCCATTGGAGACAGACCGTCATAGGGTTTCGAATATGGCATTGGTGATTAGTAAAAAAGAAGTGGTTGAGGGGGATTAATTCCCTAACGATACGCCCTCAATACCTAAACAATAGTTTTCTAGGTTTCAGTGACTTGACTCAATGTCGAATTCCTTCGAATCTGGGAGTATCTAATTTCAACTCATCTTAGTATCTCGAGGTTACATAGATCGGTCGTAGATTGATCACTTGTATTCTCATCCAGCTCAATCGACCGAATATTTCTTGATGATGTCCTCTTTCAACTCGACACCAAGGCCGGGATCATTCGGGATCTTTACCCTTCCATGATTGTCAATTTCCAATGGTGATTTCAGTAGACTCTGATACAGCGCGTAATCGGTCATGTCCAATTCGAGAAGGTCGCAGTTCGGTGTGCATGCGATGAGTTGAATTGTTGCGGCAAGTCCCACACCAGTTGTGTAGTTATGGGGGGAACAGACGACTTCGAACGCTTCAGCCATCGCACAAATTTTCTTTGTCTCCGTGATTCCGCCGCACCTCATGATATCCGGCATGGCAAAATCTACGGCATTCTTCAGAAACAACTCCTTGAACCCCCATTTGGTATACTCGTTCTCACCAGTCGCGATCGGGATGTCCAGTTTCTGTTTCAGCCACGCATAACCATCGATATCATATGGAGAGAGAGGCTCTTCATACCAGTAAACGCCATATTTCTCGAGCATCCTTCCAACCTTGAGCGCCTCGACGCGGCCATAACCGCAGTTCATATCAACCATCAACTGCGCGTCGCCGATCGCCTCGGTGATCGCCTTTACGCGCTTTTCATCCTCTTGGAGACCGTTGCCGAGGTGCGTCTTGATCAAAGGGAATCCTTTCTTGGCATACCGCTTCGCCGTTGCCGCCATTTTTTCAGGAGTATCCCAGAATAGATCGCTCGCGTAGGCCTGTATCCTGCCTCCGCCCCTTGCATCTCCGCCCAACAGTTTGTAGACTGGGACACCATAATACTTCCCGGCAATATCCCAAAGGGCCATATCGACGCCGCTCGCAGCGGCGACACCTTGTCCCTTTTGATCCCAATAGACAGTCGTCATCAGCATCTTTCGCCACAGTCTCTCGATGTCAAGCGGATCTTGACCAATGAGCCATGGTTTGAACTTTCTCTCAACGATCGTCCTTGTGATATAGTACTCTGGGCCGTATCCTTCTCCCACGCCTTGAATGCCTTCGTCAGTGTCGATCACGACGAGGGCAGTCCCTCTAAAGGTGATTGATCTTCCGCGTGAACAACCATTTGGAGGAACGTTCTGCCCAATCGTGATCACCCTCACATCTGTAATTTTCAAAATCACCCCTCCTGTGTGGCGATATTCTCTCAATTCAAGATAATTTTTCCGGATGAAATAGGGAGTTAAATGACACGCAATGCCTTTGGTTAAACATGGAAGGCATGCGCGCATCTGAGAACCATAGTGATGGTTGGTTTAACGGAACTATCAAGGATGCATAGAAGAAATGACGGAGTTCTCGTTGTATGATGATGAGATTTAAACGCGGAAATCAGCCAACAAAGGACTGAGATCATTTTTAAGATAGAAATCTGAAGCTTTTAAACGCTGAATCACAATTATCTAGTGATGACAACAGCGTTTCAGACCGTGACAAGGGAAGAGTCCATCGCAGACATCAGGTCGATAGATTTAGCCAGCCGTGGTCGGTTTTTTGTATTCGAGGGGATCGATGGTTCTGGAAAAACAACAATTTCATCGAATGTTTACCGTTTGCTCCGTACGGAGACCACACGAGAGATCATTCTGACCACCGAGCCGACAGATACGTGGCTAGGAAGCGCCGTGAGGCGAGCATATGCCGAAAACCTCGGCCCTTTTGTCGAAGCGCTGCTATTTGTCGCCGATAGATCTGCGCACACTGCGAATATCCAGAGTTGGATCGACTCTGGGAAAATTGTCCTCTCTGACCGCTATTATGCATCAACCTTGGCGTATCAGGGCGCTTCACTGATTCCAATCATCGGTGAACGTGCCCTTGATTGGCTCAGACTCATCAATGAACCTATTATCAGGAAGCCCGACCTCACCTTCTTCCTCCAGATCCCACCGGAGGTCGGCATTGAAAGGATGAGGGCAAGGTCGGAAAAGACAAAATTCGAGCGTCTCGAATTTTTAAGAGAAGTCGATAGACTTTACAGAATGATTGCGAAAGATGATGATTCCTTTGTTCTAATCGACGCAACTAGACCAATTGATGCGATTGTCAGCGAAATCGTACATCTTATCAAAAAGAATCTTTAAGTCTCACTCCCTAATGGTGTCGTCATGCACCCTTCTGAGAGCATTTGGGGCACGAAGAGTAAATCTCTAGCAGGGAAGAAAATCATATTGGGCGTCACGGGCAGCATTGCGGCTGTTGAGTCATTAGAACTTGCGAGGGAACTCATCAGACACGGCGCGCAGGTCCGAGCGGTGATGACACCTGAGTCACTGAAGATCATTACGCAACATACGATGGAATTTGCCACAGGCCAGCCAGTTATCACTAATATAGGAGGACAGGTCGAACATGTGTCGCTGCTCGGTGATTTCCCTGATAGAGCGGACTTGCTCTTGATAGCCCCGTGCACTGCTAATACGATCTCGAAGATTGCCGCGGGCATTGATGACACCCCTGTAACGACAATGGCCACGACTGCGGTCGGTTCTGGTGTTCCGATTATGATAGCACCGGCTATGCATATATCGATGTACCGACACCCGATTGTCCAGAAGAACATTAAAACGCTTACCGAGTATGGAATCGAGTTCATCGATCCATATATCGAGGGAAAAAAGGCTAAATTGGCGAGCGTCGAGGAGATCACAGAGAGGGTAATAAGAAGACTCGGCCCGAGGGATTTTCTCGGCAAACGGATCCTGATAATTGGTGGTTCATCCGCAGAGCCTATAGACGACATGAGGATCATTACGAATCGGGGAACCGGAGAGACAGCCGTTCAGATTGCATTAGCAGCCTTCGAAAGATCTGCAGATGTCGAACTCTGGATGGGGCGTTCTAGCGTGACGATACCGGAATTCATAAGGACAAAAAGATTTGAGACACTTGCAGACCTATTGGAAATGGTCGGAGAAATCGATCAGGACATCGTTCTCGTACCCGCCGCGTTGTCAGACTATACGGTAGAAAAGACTGAGGGAAAGATCCCTTCAGACAAAGAGGAACTTGTCCTTCACCTCAGGCGAGCACCTAAGGTTCTCGAATCGATCAGGAAAAAGAAATGCGTGCTCTTTGGATTCAAGGCCGAATCTAGTGTCACAGCCGACGAGCTTGTCGCAAGGGCAAGATCACGAATGATTGAGTTCGAACTCGACGGCATTGTCGCAAATGATCTCAGAGAAGTATCTAAGGGAACGACGAAGGTCACGATTATGACGAAGAAGGGCACGATATGCACAGTTGCGGGGTCGAAGAAAGAAGTTGCACACAGAATTTTGGATGAAGTTCTGAGGTACATCACATGAAGGCAACCGCATTTTGCCCAGGACACATTACTGGCTTCTTTCAGATATGCGAACACGAGGAGATCCTTCGCACTGGCTCAAGAGGAGCGGGTTTGTGCATTTCCCTTGGAGCCTTAAGCACCGTAAAGATGAAGAGGGGCAGCGGACGGATTGAGATCAGGATCAATGGACAGAAGAATGACGCGCCTGTTACAAGGCAAGCGCTTGCGAAGTTGATCTTCGATAGAGAATTTGATGTGCTAGTCGAGACAACGCTCGACCTCCCCGTTGGACAGGGATTTGGAATGAGTGCTGCTGGAACTCTGGCAGCTTCACTCGCCGTCGCCTCCCTGATGGACTTACCCTTCCAGAAGGCCCTTGAGGTCGCCCATGAAGCGGAGATCGTTCACAGGACGGGGTTGGGTGACGTATCCGCTCTCTCCAGGGGAGGCGCGACCTTCAGAAGGGTAGAAGGGCTGCCGCCGTATGGAATTGTTGACAGAGTCGCAGGGGATGCGGAAATTGTGCTGGGCGTCGTTGGCCCCCCGATTCCGACAGCGAGGGTGCTCCACGACTTTGAGATGAGGGAGAGAATTAATGTGATCGGAAAGGAGTGCGTCGAAAGATTCTCTAGAAGTCCAACATTGTCTAATCTGTTCAGGATTTCTAGGGAATTTGCATCGCGTTCAGGGATTATGTCAGAGTGCGTTAGGAACGCGCTTGATGCCATTGACGGTTTAGGGCCAGCGAGCATGGTTATGTTGGGAAATTCGATTTTTGCTGCTGGAGAAGCAGAAGAGATCGAGAAGCAATTGGGGAAGTTTGGAGAAACCTATCGTGTACGAATCGATTGGATCGGCCCCCGCGTTATCGCTGACGATTGAACGTATGATCTTTGAATAAGTAGACGATCCAAGATTCCACTAGGAGTTCTCACTCATAGAGTGTGAACAGTTGATCATTTCCCCCGACATCAAAGAGGCCGATGCGTGCACCGCAATCTAGCCATCCGTGGGCATAATTAACACATGCGAAACTGTTGACCAGGTCCCCTTGATTCTTGAAGTTAACCGCATCTTCATAGTAAGATCTTGCCATTTGTAAAAAATCCTCGGCCAGTCTTCGACCGAACGATCTCGGGGGTGCCGCAATCCTGACTACCTCAAGAGCACGCTTCGTAGTCTCCAAATATTTATTTAGATGATCTTCCGCGATTGTGTTTCTCCGCATCTCATACCCTCTTAGAAGGTACGATCTCGACGCTTTCCCCGCCGTGCTTGCTTTCCCTCGGTCTCACTTCGACCAGAAGTGGCATCTGGATATTTCCCC